>JAEWMK010000119.1 GCA_023457235.1 Bacillota bacterium | reverse complement strand
CTTCAATCCACTCTAATGTACGTCCTACATCTCCTTTAGAAATTAATGCCGATACATCTGTTTGTGGATCAAGTGGATCTCCTATTTTTAAGTTCTTAGTTGCTGCCACAAATTTTTCTACAAATGAGTCATACACATTTTCATGTACGTATATACGTTGAAGAGAAATACAAACTTGACCTTGGTTTGAAAAAGCACCTACGACAGATCTATTAATTACTTTCTCTACATTCACACCATCATCGATAATCAGAGCAGCATTAGAGCCAAGTTCTAGAGTTACGCGCTTTAAGCCCGCTTTATTACGGATGCCGATTCCAACCGCAGGGCTTCCAGTAAAGGTAATGACTTTCACACGGTCATCTGTAACTAATTTATCTCCAACTACGCGGCCGCTTCCAGTTACAACATTTAATGCTCCCGCAGGTAAACCAGCTTCTTCAAGCAACTCCGCCAAAAAGTAGGAAGATAGTGGTGTTTGTGATGCCGGTTTTAAAACAATAGGATTACCAGCTGCAATCGCAGGACCAACTTTATGGGCAACTAAGTTCATTGGAAAATTAAAAGGAGTAATCGCACCAACTACGCCCAATGGTTCACGGACAGTGTATGCTATTCGGTTTTCTCCACCAGCTGCCGCATCTAGGGGAATTGTTTCGCCATGTATTCTCTTTGCTTCTTCAGCAGCAAATTTATAAGTAGCGATTGTACGATTAACTTCTTGTTTTGCTGTTGTAATCGGTTTAGCTGCTTCTAGAGCAATAATTTTCGCAGCTTCATCAGCACGCTCTACGTAAAGGCTTACCAATTTTTCTAAAATTTCTGCACGCTTATGTGCAGGCATTTTAGCCATTACTTCTCTCGCATTATAAGCTGCTTCAATCGCATCGTTTACTTCCTGTTCAGTTGCAGCTGGAATTTCAGCAAGAACTTCTTCTGAATATGGAGATGTTAAAGTAGTGTAGGAACTTGCTTCAATCCATTCGCCGTTAATAAATAACTTTTTCTTAAGACCCATTTTCATACCTCCCATTATCAAATGCGCCTTGGCGTATTTGCGCCCAGATTTTTTCGAGCTTGCTCGAAAAACTACCTTTGAAAATCTGAGGCATCCGCCGGAGGCTTTAACTTTATTCAGTAGGGTTTTGTACCCCCACTGAATTAAAATAGTAATATGCAATCTTCCCCCCACTTATGAAAGTGGGGAATTCTGCTGAATAAAGTTAAATCATATAGTAAATCATATACCAAATCATATATGATTTCAAGTAATATTATTATAGACCTGCACTTGAATTTCGGTAAGAAAAGCTTCCTCGTCATTGGACAAGAATTGATCAACAATTGCCCGCTCGATAAATTCTCCTTTTATTTCATAATTATTTTCCTTAATAAAATCCAATAGAACTTTATAATAGGAAGAAGCTTCATTACGAACTCCTCGATAAAAAATTGAAAGATAATGGCCTTCTGGGAAAACATTGCTCATTTTTTGCAATAATTCCTGTTCATCCGCATCTTCTAATAAAAGAAATATAGAGTTGTATTCTTTAAAATCATAATGTTTCACTTGTGAGATCGTCCGTGTAAAACCAACCTTCCCTAGAAAAATTGGTGTAAGCACTCCAAATTCGTTTTTCAATTTCCTGAGAGCTAACTCCAGTTCATGGATGCTGCCGATTTTCTCTTGTAATTGGACGACTGTTCTCTCAGGGATTTTCTGTACAGTTGGTACTCCAATATTTTTTACTTGCAGACTTGAATCTATTTCCTTGATTCTTCCTTCGAGTCGCTTTTTAATGCGAATTAATTCATTTATTTTTGATTCCACCGTTTTATGATGTTTTTTTAATGACTCTTGAAGTTCAACAATATTCCGACTTTGAAGCTGCTGCTTAATCTCTTTTAATGGAACTCCTAATGTTTTTAAGTAATGAATGATATCCAATTGTTTAAATTGTTCGGAGGAATAGTAGCGGTAACCAGTTTCTTCATTGATATAGATAGGTTTGAATAAATCAATTTCGTCGTAATATCTTAGCGTCTTGACAGGTATATTATGTAACTTTGATAATTGTCCGATTGAAAACTTATTCCTCATTTTTTACACCTACTATTTATAAAGTGACCAAGTGGTTCTGTTACTATTGTAAGGCATAAAGAATATTTAAAAAACTCCCACCCGATTGGATAGGAGTTCATTTGGAATTAATTTTGATTTTCTGCTTTTTCTAATCGCTTTACAGTTTCAACAGGC
Organism: Bacillota bacterium; assembly: GCA_023457235.1. Lineage (GTDB taxonomy): Bacteria > Bacillota > Bacilli > Bacillales > Bacillaceae_J > Schinkia. The sequence continues at coordinate 9,225 of JAEWMK010000119.1, read as the reverse complement.
AGCAATTGGCCAGTTAAAATATCTTCAACTTGAACTGCCTCGTTCCTCCAGCTTTCTGGTGGCAATGCTCCCCAGAATGTTGCACGTTGTGGATCATCAAGATGCCACTTGATTGGTTCAAAGTCAGGGTCGTTTGTGAAATAGTCACCAGTATATAATTCTATTCTGTTTCCATCATGGTCACGTACATATACGAAGAATGCATTAGAAGTACCATGACGACCAGGTGAACGCTCGATATGTGCATAATAACCTAATGATGCAAGATGGTCACAAGCATCTAAAATGGATTTCGCATCATCCATCCAGAAACCAGTGTGGTGATATCTTGGACCTTTTTCACTAATTAATGCTAAATCATGGACACTTGGTTTACGGTGCATCCATGCAGCCCAAATATGCTCATCTTCTTCGTAACCGTTTACAGTAAACTCCGAAGTTCTAAAGCCTAAATGTTTGCTGTACCAATCATATAGTTCATCAATATTTGTAATTAAGCAATTCGCATGGTCGATCCTTTTTATTTTGGAATTCCCTTGTAAATGATATTTTTGTAGCATTCTTTCTGCTTTATCCATTTCAAAGAAGAACTCAACCGGCATGCCGCCTGGATCTTGAATTCTTAATGCGCGTCCTTGACCTTTCTCTTCACCTGCGCCAATCCAGATTTTTTTCATACCTAATTCAGTAAACAATTCATCAAGTACATCTAAATCCTCATCACTACCTACACGATAGGCAATATGCTTCAAGCTTGCTTGTTTTCCTTTAGTAAGAACTAAACAATGGTGATTAGAATCCTCAATAGCCCTTAAATAAATATGTTCAGCATCTGACTCCGTTTCAATAAAGCCTAATCCTTTACAATAGAATTCACGTGCACGATCCAAATCTGTTACTGTAACTTCTGCATGATGAAAACGAACGATATCAACAGTTTTCTTTGCCATTTAGTTTTCTCCCCTTTTGTTTTATTAAATTTAATAACTTAATAAAGTTTAAAATTATTTAATTTAATTACTTAACTGTCTTAAATATAAAGTGTACAGTTACTGGAGAGTCAATAGGTTTTTTCAGTTTTTTTAGAACTTTCAGCTTTTGTATGTAATCGTATTCAATCCGTATTGATATCGTATATTATTTCGTATATAATTCTTGGTAACTCCTATATATTTGTAATAAAAGTGTACTGGTTTGAAGTAAGATGTATAGAACAAAAAATAAATATATACGGAGGTACAAAAATGGATGATCGTCTGTTCAGAAATGCAATGGGTAAGTTTGCAACAGGTGTTACAGTTATCACGACAAAAGCTGATGATGTAGTACATGGTATGACAGCTAACGCATTTATGTCCGTATCTTTAGATCCGAAATTAGTTGTGATTTCAATTGGACATAAAGCCAGGATGTTAGAAAAAATAACAGCTGCCAAGCGGTTTGTCGTTAATATTTTATCTAATGAACAAAAGGACTTATCGATGCATTTTGCCGGACAAGTAAAAGATGACCTAACAATTGACTTTGAAACTATTAATGACATGCCAGTTATTAAAGATTCATTATCGAATATTGTTTGTAATGTAAAAGCATCATATGTTGAGGGTGACCATACATTATTTATTGGTGAAGTAACTGATATTATATTAAATGATGGTGAACCTCTAACATATTTCGAGGGAAAATACGGAAAATTAATTTGATTTTTTTGTAAAGGGGAATTTCACAGTGGAGACTATTTATCTGGAACATTCAAATAAGGAGCTGCCATTCATTGAACCACAACCTTGTGTTTTTGCACTTGGATTTTTCGACGGGGTTCATGTAGGTCATCAAAGGTTAATTCAAACAGCAAAAAGAATATCTGAAGAAAAAGGGGTTCCATTAGCTGTCATGACCTTTTACCCCCATCCTAGACAAGTTTTCGATAAAAATAATGCTCCCGTGAAATATCTTACCCCTATACAGAGAAAGCAAGAAGTTTTAAAAAACATGGGTGTAGATAAACTTTTTATAGTGAAATTTGATCCAAATTTCGCAAAACTGAGCCCAGAAGATTTTGTCGAGCAATATCTTATTCAATATCGATGTATTCACGTTGTAGCAGGATATGACTATACGTACGGGTATAAAGGTCACGGAAATATGGAAACGCTTAAAAGATCAGGTGAGGGCAGCTTTGGAGTGACCGTTGTTAATAAAATCTCTTATAATAAAGAAAAGATTGGGTCTACTCAAATAAGACAGCTGGTGTCCGAAGGAGAAATGGACATAATCCCGAAACACTTAGGTAGTTATTTCAAAGTAAACGGTTATATTGCCCGTTCATACTTGTTAAAAAATGATATGCAAGAATTAGTTATCAAAATAGATGCCGATTATTTGGTACCTCAGGAAGGCCAGTTTCAAATCCAATTAAATGTTCATAATATCCTATATCACGGCACCATCCAAAAAATTTCAATTAGAGATAACTATACGCTCCTGTATGCCTATATCTATGAGGATTTTAATCTATCGATTGGAAGTCCGGTTGATGTTAAATGGTTGAAAGCAATTAATATGACGGACGAAAATACGAATGCTATTGAGAGCGTTGTGTAGCAAGAGACTTTGATCTCTTGCTTTTTTTGTTTTTCACAAAACACAAAAGAAGCAAGGGCTCCTGCCCTTGCTTCTCCCAAACATACATTATCTAATTATTATTTGCCGTTAGCTACTGCTTCTTCTTCTAGCACCATTTGGTCTAAGAATTTTTTGACTAGAGCCATTTCTTGTTCTTTATCTGCATTCGTATACGTATCCATTGTTACACGGAATGAATCGATTAGATAGAAACGCTCATATAATTCACCACGACCAGCTAAATCTGAACCGATGAAGTCCCAAGCAAGACGGTTTACTTTGATTTTTTCTAATGCTGATTTATTTCTAGCTTGATAGTACTTATCGATAAATGGTCTTAAATGGCCTTGCATATCCTTTTTCGATGGCGTACATAAGAAACCACCGCCGCCAATAAGTTGAATTAATTCGATACATCTTGGAATCCATTTTGGCATTAATCCTCTTAAAGCTTGTAATGGTCTACCATCTGGTATTAATACACCATTCACTCCATTATCTTGTGCACCTTCAATCGCTGAAACAATTGCAGTACGTGTTAATTCTTTATATTGCCAGATTTCACCAAGTTTTTCTTTAATATGGTCGAATGCATTAACACCGTTCATATCAGCAATCATGTGACCAATACCGAATAAGAACTCAAGCTTTGTAAGCGCTCTTGTCATTGCTTGGAATACGATATATGAACCCCAGTTTACTTCAGCTGTTACTCCACGATATAATTCAGTATTCCCATCAATGAATACACGGTCTTTTGGAATATGGCAGTTATCAAAAATTACAATTGCATCTTGCTCATCAAAACGACTTGATAGTGGATAATCAAATAAATCACGTTGCTTGCTGAAGGAATCACGGTTAAGCAGCATCATACCTGGATGATCCATTGGAACCGCAAACATTAATGCGTATTTTGAATCTTCAGGACGAATTCCTTGACCAGCTCTTGAAGGATAAATTGTCATTTCATCTGCAAATGGTGCTAATGTACCTAACATTCTAGCTCCACTTACAATAATTGAATCTTCCGTTTCGCCAACTTTGTGAAGAGCTAAATCTCCCTCACCTTGCTGTGCTTCAGGTACTGAACGGTCCACTTGTGGGTTAACGATACAGTGTGTTAAACATAAGTCATTGTCACGAATATATTTAAAATAGTTTGCTAGATTTTTACCTTTTTCTGATTCACCATATTTATCCCATACATCGGTTCTACTAGCGTATGCTGCAAAAGTAATGTTTAAGTAGTCTGGACTGCGTCCCATGATCCCTGCAGAAGCTTCAGACCAAAGTTTAGTTGCTTTGTGTAATTTCCATAAATCGTCTTTCGATTTCGGGAACATAAAAGCGGTTCCAACTTTTTCACCATTTTCAGTTTCAGTTAACATAACCTCAGGATGTAGATATTGTAAGTCATACAAATGAGCGATTGCCTCTGCTCCACCTTTTAGTTGTGGGTGTACCGTAATATCATCGATTCTTTCTCCATCAAGGTAAATCTCACGTCTGTCTTTTTTTAGCTTTTCTAAATATTGCGCTCCTGTACGTGCTGGCATGAAAAACATCTCCTTTATTTTAAGTTTAACAATCGAAATATTTTTAATATTTCATTTCCTTGTATAAATCATATATGATTTGGAAGCGTTTTTCTACGACACTAAGGGTCTAATATTGTATTTTTTTTAAACTTAAAGTATCTAAATGTTTATAATGTATATTTAATCCAAATTAATTTCGCCTTTAATCACCAGTACCTGCAGCGTTAAACGAAGCTGAAAACTCACTTCCGGGTCTCTAATATCAACACCTAAGCAGCTTTCAATCTTTTGTAAGCGGTATCGCAAACCTGTTTTCGAAAGGGCTAGTTCTTCCATTGTTCGTTCAAGGTTTCCGCCATTTTGTAAAAATACATACAAGGTTTTCACAAGTTCTGTATCTTTATTGCTGCTATTGTTTATGAGTGGACTTAACAGATACTTCGCTTTTTGAATAACAGCCTTTTCATCCTTCGAATGCATTAACATACCGACTAGACCAAGCTCACCAAAGGATATCACCCTTTGGTTTGTATTCGTCATTTCCAGGGCACTTAATGCTTCTTGATAATATTCCGGAGCATCAACTATATCTTCTGCCATTGTACTTATTCCAATTTGAAAGATCGCCCCTCGATACTTTGTTGTTAATTGAGTAATAAATTCATGACAAAGCTGCTCTATTCTGCCTTCTGACTTTTTAAATTGTACAAATAATACGGTATTTGCTACGTGTTGACCAATAATGACCTCTGTATTTTTTTTATTAAAATATTGAACTATAGTATCAAGCAGTTCCTCATAGAAAACTAACTCTTTTTTTAAATAAACATCTAGATACTGATGTTTTAAAATTACAATATAATACGGAAACTCTAAGTCTACGTTAATAAATCTTCCGCGTTGCAGAATCTCTTTTTTAGAAGCAAAATGCCCGATTATGATCTGTTCTAAAAAGTAACCCTTCATTCTTTCCATTGCTTCAAAACTAGTCTTTTCATTTAAAAGATGTAAGGAAGCTATGAAGGAAAGCCTGTCTAAAACCATATAATCCAAGTCAGGAAATGTTTCTTTTCCATCTAAATAAATAAAAGAGCAATAACCAAACATTTTTTTCTGGACCAAGATAGGTGTCATAAGACGGGTATGCCCGGATGCTTTTATTTTTCTCATGTTTGAATAGGCAATTACACTGTTATCACTATGCTTTTGATCCATCCAATCCGTGAAGTCCTGTTGGACAGTTTCTAGTGATTCTTTAGATAATCCGGCATAAACGAAATCTCTAAAATGAACATCTTCTATTAAAATCGGAATCTTTAATGTATTTGAGACATCATTAACAATGGATTGTAAATCACTTCCATTAATCAATGCCTGGGTTATTCTTTTACTAATTTCAGTGGCCTTAGAGAGATTATTTCGTTCTTGAAGTAATGTTTCATACGTCCGCTCCAGCTCTTTAACAATTGTCGAGTTTTCATAGTACTTTAATTCTTCATCTGCTTCCCCATTCCAATTATGAATGGATTTCCCTATATATTTACATTCATTCATTCCCATCCCTTTGCAGGATAGCTCTTTAAAAATAACCGTATGCCCACAAATAGTTGAATAAAAGCCGCTAGCATAACCAATAAGCGTATAGCAAATAGGTAGGTCTGTCATCCCAAATTGGTTTAAATGTTCCTCCGCCTCATAGGAATTAAACCACTCCCCTTCAACATATACAGATTTGACCTGCCCATTCTTTTCCCATTCAATATCGGTCTTAATTGTATGAACCTTTGTGTATCCTTTAATCATATGTTGGATTGGACCTTGCTTAAGAATATCTTTAATAGAAGGAATTTCTTCATCATCCAACACTTTTTCTGCATCATATTTACCAAGATTCCATCCATATCGTAATAGAAATCCCTTAACCCGGGCCATTCCAATATTTTCGATAAGTTCCTTCCTCAATGTGCCAAAAACGGCTGACGGAGTTAAAAGTATCCGTTCGTTGTCTAGAAAAATGGCACCATTTTCTTGTTTAATTTCGAGACTATCTAACAGGTTTTTGGACATTCATTCCCCTTCTTCCGATAAAGATTTCTAGATATTTTCAACTTTTTTTATATTTTTTATTTTCTTTTAATTATCCCAAAAAAAGAAGAAAGAAGCTATCCTTAGATAACTTCTCTCTAAAAAAATATATAATATTTTATTTTTGCATCAAATCTGGTAAAAATGTAACTATTTGTGGGAAGATAACCAAGACAGCAACACATGCAATCATTGCAATAACAAACGGTGTAATTCCCCTAAATATAGTCTGGATTGGTACATCCTTCGCTACACCTTTAACATCATAAACACTTATGCCAAGTGGTGGTGTAAGTGAGCCAATATTAATAATCATAACCATGATTACGCCAAACCAAACTCCATTAAAACCTAACTCTGTTACGATCGGATATACAATTGGTAATGTTAATACTAGGATTGATAATCCTTCCACAAAACATCCTAGAATAAATAATGCCAGGAGTATGAGGGTTAAGATAACATACTCATTTAAGTCAAGATTTCCTACAAAGCTAGTAATCTTAACCGGAATTCTACTTACTGTTAAAAATTGGCTAAACAACGTTGCACCGATAATAATAATGAAAAGATAGGCCGTCAACCGAACGGACTCATGAAATGATTGTTTAAGCCTCTTTAAATCGATGGTTCTAGTTAGTAATGTTACTACAAGTGCTATGAATGCACCCACTCCGGCAGCTTCTGTTGGTGTAAAAATACCTAAATAAATACCACCAATTGAAGTCAAGAATACAACCAGAAATGGCCAAATATTTTTTAAAGTTACTAGTTTTTCACGAAGGGATGCCTTTTCAAACTTTTGCGGCGCTAGTGTTGGGTTGCCTTTAATTACGAAGAGTATCGTAACAATAAACAGGATAATTTGAACAATCCCTGGAAAAATCCCGGCAATTAATAGTTGTCCGATCGGTTCCCTTGTCATGATTCCATATAACACAAGAATTACACTAGGTGGAATTAGGGCCCCAAGAGTACCACCTGCTGCCACGCAAGCAGTTGATAATTGCGGTTTATATTTATATTTATCCATTTCAGGTAATGCAATTTTCGACACCGTAACAGTTGTAGCATTTAAAGAACCAGAAATGGAGGAGAAGATGGCGGCAGTTCCGATTGTCGCCATCGCTAAACCTCCTCTTAAGTGTCCCATCCAACTGTCAACAGCTTTGTATAGATTACTCCCTATACCGGAATAGGATAAAAACATTCCCATTAGGATGAACAAAGGAATTACACTTAGAGTATAAGAACTAGCTGTATCAAATGGTGTCCTTCCGGATTGTAGAATAGCTATGTCCCAGCCCCTAATTAATCCGGTACCAATCATACCTACTAATAATAGTGAAATTCCAACAGGTATCTTTAATAGGAACAAAACGATTAATAAAATTATCCCTAATATTCCAATCATCTCAGGACTCATTGCTATTCACCACCTCTTGGACACGAGAATCATTACTCAATGCTTGCTTCTTATCAATTGATTTATTACTTTGTAAGATTTTCTTTGAATATGTTACTACATGCGTAACGGCAGATAATGCAAAGACAACAGTTCCAATTGCAGCTAAAATTACAAACATATAGACAGGTAAGTACAAATCAGCTGTTACTGTATTTGAATGCAGCAATCTCTGGGAATTCATCACTAAACTCCAAGCAACAACAGACAATACAGCTGCGATGATGACATTAATAGCACATTCAAATATCCATTGAACTTTTTCAGAGAATTTTTCTACTACAAAATCAATTGTGACATGGACTTTGTGCAAATGTGTATAAGCTAAGCTTAAAAATACTACCATTGATAAGCCCAGTTCTGTAAAGTCCACCGTCCCCTTAATTGGGTGATTAAAGAGCCAGCGACCAAGAACATCAAACGTAATCCAAAGCATGATCAATAATAAAATTACTTCAGCTATATTATGCAGCCATTTGGTTACCTTTTCGATCATTCCTTCCATCTTACCAGTTCACCACTTCCTTTTAACTACTTTAATTCAGCTTTAAGCTCTACAGCACGATCATAAATTTCTTGTGCAGGTAGTCCTTTAGCAGACATATCTTCAACCCATTTTTGTGCAACCGGCTTTAATATTTCTTCCCAAGGAGCTAATTGTTCTGCAGTAAGTTCAATAATTTCCGCACCATTCTTCTTAGCTAGTTCTAATCCATTTTTACCATCTGTATCAAAGATAGCTCCAGCTTTTTCAGACATCGGTAATCCTACTAAGCCATCAAGTAACTCTTTGTCACTATCAGAAAAACTATCATATGTTGATTGATTCATAGTTGAATAAAATGGTGTAGCTGAGAAGTTACCGATTGTTACATATTTAGCAATTTCATGGAAATTGTAATTTTGCAGTGTTTCTAATGGAACCATTGCTGCATCAACAACACCTCTTTGTAATGACTCATATACATCACCCATTGGCATTGATACAGCAGTTGCTCCTAGTGCTTCAAGAACTGCACTACCAGTTGGAGATGGAGTACGAACACGAAGACCTTTTAAATCTTCCGGTTTTTCAATGCGATGCTTTACACTTATAAGCTGCGCCGGCTCTGCTGTGAACACGAATAACGGATGTGTTTCAGAATGTTCTTTTTGGATCTCAGGGAACTCATTATATAGTGTTGCTACAATTTTTGAACCATGTACAGCTGATTCAGCTAAGAAAGGTAATTCTAATACTGATACTGATGGGAATCTTCCTGGTGTATATCCATATACACTAAGTGCGATATCAGCTTCACCAGTTACTGCCATGTCATAGTGTGCACCAGCATCGCCAAGTGAGTTAGCAGGATAAAGCTCTTGTGTGATTCTGCCATCTGTTCCTTCATTTAATGTTTTACCAAACTCTTCGAAAAGCTGAGTTTGTATCGGGTGATTACCTGGCAAGAAATGAGAGATAATTAGATTGTGAGATTTTCCAGGATCTTCTGCTGCACCTTCACTGTT
>JAEWMK010000118.1 GCA_023457235.1 Bacillota bacterium | reverse complement strand
GGGTACTTCATTCAATGAGATTCGTTCCATTGATCCAGCTCTATTAAATATTTTTACAGGTACTAGTTTCCTAGGAATTGTTTCTCTGTTTGCTTGGGGTCTCGGTTATTTTGGACAACCACACATCGTCGTACGTTTTATGGCGATTACACATGTTGGAGAAGTGAAAAAAGCGCGCCGTATCGGAATGAGTTGGATGATCTTTTCAGTTGCCGGTGCGATGTTTACAGGTCTTATTGGTATCGCTTACTATTCTGTTAATGGTATGAAATTAGATGATCCAGAAACAATTTTCATCATGCTAGGAAATATTCTATTTCATCCAATCATTACTGGTTTCCTTATTTCTGCTATTCTAGCAGCGGTCATGAGTACAATTTCTTCACAATTACTAGTTACATCAAGTTCTTTAGTAGAAGACTTATATAAAACATTTTTCCGACGCGATGCTTCAGATAAAGAATTGGTCTTTATGGGTCGTTTATCAGTATTACTAGTTTCAATTATTGCTTTAAGTCTTGCTTGGGCAAAAAATGATACAATCCTTAACCTCGTTGGTTATGCATGGGCAGGATTCGGTTCATCGTTTGGACCAGTCATCTTGCTAAGCTTATATTGGAAGCGTATGACAAGATGGGGAGCTCTTGCTGGTATGGTATTAGGGGCAGTAACCGTTATCGTTTGGTCTAACGCAGGATTATCGAGCTTCCTATATGAAATGATTCCTGGATTTGCAATAAGTTTATTAGCAGTTTATGTGGTGAGCTTAATGACAGCTAGACCATCTGGAATCGTTGAAGAGCATTTTGAACAACTAGAACAGGCGGTTAAAGGTCACAAATAAAAATAGATATATGAGTATTTTTCAGAGATAAGAATTCAATTCTTATCTCTTTTTTTATTAGGATTGTGATATGATACAGTTAGTCTAATTTCGTGTTTTTCTAATGCTTAAGGAGGCTGGATCATGCAGGGCTACTTAGAAAAAGCACTATCTCTTACAGAAATACATAAAATTATCGAGTATGTCAGCCATACATTAAAGAAGCCGGTCATTCTTGAGGATGATCAATTTTGTCTACTATCTTATAGCTCCTATTATATAAATGACTTTGATCAGGCTAATCAACAAACGATTTTATCCAAAAAATGTCCGGTACCCATATTAGAAAAATTTATTGAAACAGGTATAATTGACCAATTGAAAACTATTACAACACCATTTCGTGTTAAAAAGATTGAAGAAATCGGATTAAATCATCGAGTAGTGACAAGCACAAAATATAAAAATGAAATTATGGGTTATATGTGGATTCAAGAGATTGATGCACCTCTTACTGAAGAAGAAATTGAGTTCATTCATGAGGTTTCTTCCCATATTGGAAAAATACTTTATAAAAGAAGTCAAGCAAGACGTGAAAAAGATGAAAAAAGGGTGCAGTTCTTTCGTCAATTGTTGAGCGAACAATCAAAAAATGAAAAACAGATAAGACAAGAAGCAGAATTGCTTAATATAAGGATTCCGCATTTACTGAAGTCGATTATATTTAGGCTTAAGGATCATGACGAGGAGCATTTTGAGCATTTAAAAGACACTGTTCAATCCTACCTAAAGGTAATGGATTGTATGACTGAATTTCTTGAAGAGCCCAATCAAATAATCATTATTTTAGGTGAAAGATCTCAGAAACATAGAATAAATGAGCAAGGAATTGAGCTTGTTTATCGGGTTATTAAAAGCTTGGAACTGCAGAATTCCTTGAAAGTATTTGCGGGGATAGGTACTGCCTATGACCAATTAACGCTTTTACGAAAAAGCTTTCTCGAAGGTACAGAAGTCATTAAATCCGCCGTTTTTCTTGGAACACAGGAACATCTTTCTTTTGAATATGAGAAGCTCGGGGTTTACAGGTATATTCAAGTACTTGCAGAAAATAATGAAGAAGCTCATTATGTGAACCCGAAATTACAAAAATTAAAACAAAAAGATAATGAGAATCAGACAGAACTTTTAAAAACGCTAGAGGTCTATTTAAGGAATAATTGCAAATCGAAGCCAACAGCTGAAGCATTGTTTATTCATCCTAATACACTTAACTATCGCTTAAAGCAAATTGGAGAATATACTAATATCGATTTTTCCGATTTTAATTTAAATTGTCAGTTGTTTATCGATCTATTATTAATGAAAAGTGAAACCAATAAATAAGAAATGTCAGGACCTTGGTCCTGACATTTTTTTTCTGTAGTTTTACTTATTATGGTTGAACTTATGAATTAAATCCTGTAGCTCTACTGCAAGAGAATTTAGATTTGTAGATACACCCGAAATATCCTTTAATGCCCCAGCTTGCTCTTTGGTTGAAAGAGCAATGCTTTGCGTATTGTCAGCATTGGTTGTAGCAATTCGTGACACCTCATCAACGGAAGCGGAAACTTGTTCTGAGCTTGCGGACATTTCTTCAGCAATGGCTGACATTTCCTCAATTTGGACAGCAACCGCTTCTGAAGCAGATAAAATATTGTTAAAGATCGTACCCGTACGGTGTACAATTTCTAATCCGTTCTCAACATCTCTTGTTCCAATTCTCATTGCCTCGACTGCGTTATCCGTATCATTTTGGATCTCTCTAATCAGTTCGGTGATTTCTTTTGCTGAAGTTCTTGATTGTTCCGCAAGCTTACGTACTTCATCCGCAACTACAGCGAATCCTTTGCCATGTTCCCCTGCCCTTGCCGCTTCGATCGCAGCATTTAAGGCTAGTAAATTGGTTTGCTCTGATATCATCGTAATGACCTTTAGGATTTCATCGATTTGTTGAGATTTTTCTCCTAATAGAGTAACAGTAGATGAAAGATTATGAACAGAATTACTGATTAAATCCATCTGCTTGACCGCATCTTCTATTGATTTTTCGCCAACTCTTGCTTCTTTAACAGTGGAGTTAGATTGTTCTGAAACAACATTAGCCGATTGAGCCACCTTCTGAATACCGATTGCCATTTCATCCATCGCTGTGGCACTTTCTTTTGAAGAAAGTGATTGCTGTTCCGTCCCATGAGCGACTTCTTCCATCTTTTCAGTAATTTGGTCACTTGCCATGATCGTTTGAGCAACGCTGTTAGCGAGGACTTCAGACGTTTGGACAACTCGGTTTGATGTTGATTTTAAATTGGCTAAGATCTCAGTTAGTTCTTGTTCTTGTAGTTCTTTTTCCTTTAGTAATTTACTAGTATATCGCTTTTTCGCAATGATTTGCATGATCGTTGCTGCACAGGTGAAGATGAGATAGATGGCGTGAATCATTAATAATCCGAATGTATACTCCTTTGTACCGCAAAGTAACTCAGGTGCCGCGAAGAAACCAAGAAAATGCTGGACCGCAAAAATGACTGTACTGATTAAGATCAAGTTAACAGATTCATAGTAGGCGATGATCGCTAGAACCATAAAGATGGAAAAATGATATTCTACCATTCCATCCCCACCAGCAATAACAGAGATACTACTAAACGTTAGCGTTAGCGTATTAATTAATGGTAAGTATTTATGGAATGCCGGCAGTTTACCATAGATCAATAAAGAAATGATAAACAGGGCAATTGGCATTAGGAATAAAATGTTTAATAACAGTACTAAATTTGGTGGTACACCATTCATATGGTTAAAAACAAGGTAATCTTCAAATAAATTGAACGACCGGTGAAGTAAATGAGTAACGATGGATAAAACCACTACTCCCAAGGAAAATAACAGCATAAGCCGATTTTTTTGATTTTCTATCATTTGAGTTCACCCTCCAGTCTTTATTAAATGAAGTATATCACAGGTTAATATTGAGGGTTTTTGCAATTTCGGAATAATTTAGTACATTTGAAAAAGCCAACTTTTTGCGGAAAGTTGGCTTTTTGGACTTCAATATTAATGTGGCAGATAAGCAAGCTGGAAGAAGAATAAAACGGCGAATAAATAAACCAATGGGTGAACTTCGCTCCATTTGCCTTTCACAATTTTCAGTAACGGGTAGGAAATAAAGCCCAACGCAATTCCTGTCGCAATACTAGAAGTTAACGGCATACTTAAAATAATTAAGAACGCTGGGAACGCTTCGTCAATTTCATTCCATTTAATACTAGCAACGCTACCTATCATTAAAGAACCTACGATTATGAGTGCTGGTGCAGTAATAGCTGATAGTCCTGAAACGGCACCAACCAATGGACCGAAAAAGGCTGCAATAATAAATAGAATCGCTACGGTTACAGATGTTAAACCAGTTCTACCACCAGCCGCAACGCCTGATGATGACTCAATATAGGCACTTGTTGGGCTAGTACCAAATACTGCCCCTGCTGTTGTAGCTACGGAGTCTGCTAATAAAGCTTGTCTAGCTCTTGGTAGCGTATTTCCTTTCATTAAACCAGCCTGCTCCGCAACACCCACCATTGTTCCAGTTGTATCGAAAATCGTAACAAGCAAGAATGAAAAAACAACGGCATAAAGTCCATAATTTATGACATCAAGAAAAGCGTTAACAGGATTCACGATAATCAAACCTTCCGGTAGAGACGGCATCGATACAAATCCTTGCTCAAAAGAAAGTTGTCCAGAAAAATAAGCAATGAATGCAGTAGCAATCATTCCAATAAAGAGTGCTCCATTCACATTTAGAGCTAATAAGATTAAGGTGATGGCTAGACCGATAAGTGCCAAAATGGCGGATGGAGAATGAAGATCACCAAGTGCAACTAAATTTGAAGGGTGATCTGTAATGATACCTGTCATTCTTAAACCAATAAAGGCGATGAACAGACCTATTCCAGCAGTGATCCCATGCTTTAAATTTTCCGGTATGGCTTCAATTAATTTTTGTCGGAACGGTGTTAAAGAAAGAATGACAAAAAGGATACCGGCAACAAAAACGGCTGCAAAAGCAGTTTGATATGTAATTTCAGTATGGGCACCAACAACCGAGTAGGCAAAATAGGCATTTAACCCCATCCCGGGTGCAATCCCAATTGGGTAATTTGCTGCTAGTCCCATCCATAACGTACCAATCACAGTAGCAATGATAGTAGCCGCAAAAACCTGTTCAAAGGGAACACCAGCATCAGACAAAATGATTGGGTTTACAACAACAACATAAACCATTGTTAAGAACGTAGTAATCCCTGCCAGGATTTCCGTTTTTACATTTGTATGATTTTCCTTTAATTTAAACAATCGTAAAACCTCCAAGAGACGAACATTTTAGGCGTACCTGTCTAATAATATTCGTTTTATGCGAGAAATTCAAGAGTTTGTTTTAGACCACAGGGTCGGGAACTGTGTCCCACTTTTTTCATTCATTAATATTGCCTAAAAAATAGAAATTAATTGGCAAATAATATATGATATTGATTATGATAATTTTTTTTTGTGAAACGGAGGTCCAATTTTGGGAAACAAAAAGGCATTATTGCTTCTATTTATAATTATGTTTTTAGTTATGGTGGGCTTTGGGATCATCATCCCTGTGCTTCCATTTTTTGCAGAAGAAATCGGGGCTTCGCCTTCGGAATTAGGCTGGTTAATGGCTGTTTATTCTCTAATGCAGCTATTATTTGCTCCGATGTGGGGACGAATTTCAGACCGAATCGGGCGAAAACCGGTTTTATTAATTGGGATAGCGGGGTTGGCTCTTTCCTTTTTCTTATTCGCCATTTCTACAGAGCTGTGGATGCTGTTTGCGGCCCGAATTATCGGTGGAATTTTGTCCTCTGCCAATATGCCAACATCAATGGCTTACGTCGCTGATATAACTACCCCTGAAGATCGTGGAAAAGGAATGGGGATTATTGGC
>JAEWMK010000117.1 GCA_023457235.1 Bacillota bacterium | reverse complement strand
GCCTTCTCTCGGCCCACTCAGACTGACCCCATTGTAACTTCTCACCATATTTTTAAAAATTGCCCATAAAACAACACATTATTCAAATTCCCTTCATATAGTAATACTACACACTATTTAACGACCTTTCATTCAACAACTTAGAAAGGAGATCGTTCCATGAGTAGATTTTATCGATTTCGTCTTCCTCCCTGGTGTCGTCATTTTCTTTTAGTGTTGGAACAAATTATGTTGCCACTTGTTATTTTCCAAGCAATTCGAACTCTTTTTCTCCCAACGACTTTTGATGTCATTTTGCTTTCTATATTGGTTTTAACATTGGTTGCTTTTTATTTGGAATGGATATGAAAAGGGCTGGCCCTATGAATCTAGGGGTCAGCCCTTTTCCGCTATGTTATGTGGAGGTGTCTCCATGTTTTTACTGCCTTTCATCGTAAACATTGCTTTGCCATTCACTAATAACTGTTTTCAGTTCCACCATTATTATCGCCAACTTCAAAGTTATCACTGCCATCATTACCTATATTGCTTTCGCCACCATAGGCTCCATTATTTCCCGCAAATAAAGCCTCGTTCTTTTCCTGTTGAATACCTTCGTTTATTTGTATAACCATTGTGTGGGCGGCTTGCATTTGCCAGATGGATCGTTGTAGCTTAACAACAATATTTTTTTCTGAAATGGACCTATCTGTTTGGTATTGATGAATGATTCTGTGAATTTTGTCTGTTTGAGTTAGATAGTAAAATAATAATGATCGTTCATCAGCAGTAAGTTGGTGGTGTTGGCTGTATTCCTTATACCATCCTGTGGCTTCAGCAGCTTTTTGCGGATAACGGTAAAGCGCCTTTCTAAAAAAATAAAGTAGATCGTAAATAGGAGATGCTGTAAATGTACGGTCAAAGTTAAAGAGGTAGCTGTGCCCTCTTTCGTCGTAGAGTAAGTGATTAGGAGATAAATTGCCATGACATATAGAAATGCGGTCTTTGTTTTTCTCTTTTGTTGCTTCATACCAGTCTTCTAGGTTATTTAGTGCATAATTCTCCATTCGCATTAATTGAACAAAATGCGTGCTATACAATAATTCAAAAGGAGACATATATATTTTCTGCTCACTTTTTTCAATAAATCGTTCATAATCAAGTTTGCGCTTATCGATATTTACCTTTGATTTTTCGTAAAAATGCTGAAAATAAGAGTGATTTGCTTTCCCTGTGACCTCGGTAACTTTGTGGATTCTAGCCACTTCCCTCATTAAATCCACGAACCGTTCATCTGCTCGTACTTGCCCATTTTCAATCCATGGCATCAGATAAAATTCGCTGCCTCTGCTATTATCGATTTGTAAATGCCTGCCATCGGAACTAAAATAAATTGGAACAACATGGCGGTAGCCCTTGTCATGTAAACTATTAACGGTTTGCATAAATTGATCTCGCTGCTCTTCCGAGTATCTGACTTCCTTTAATGCAAAAATTCCTTGTTTTGTGTAGACTTTTTTGATCTTCCCATAATCCTCGACAAAATCAGGTTCCAACCTGTACCTTTTTAATATTCTAAAATATGGTTCAAGTGTTTGTTGATTCAATAAAAATCACCTCACGGAATTCCATGATGATATTCATTAAGTAAAAAATAAGGGCTCCCATATGGAAGCCCATTATTTTTCAACTCCAGCATAGGCAGGGATATAAAGAATTTGCCCTTCTTTTACAATTTCATCATCCAACCCGTTCAAGCGGATTAGTTGAGTTGTGGAAATATCATAGGTTGCAGCAATTGTTCCTAATGTCTCGCCATTTTGGACAATGCGAAGCCTTAATTTTGAAAAATCCTCTTCACCTTCGGATGAAAGCATTTTTGTTAAATATAAGGCATTTTCTGTTCTCATTGAACGTTGTGGCTGTACTGCTTCAACTTCCTCTACAATATTTTCTCTTGCTCCGGAAGTATTATAGGTTGCTTGCTGTGTTCCATATAGACTTTTTGGATTCCAGCCTTGTTCCTGCTGCTCCGAACGGCCTTTCATACCAATTTGCGGAGACCTTTTTGCTACAATATTCACTGGGATTGCTGCTTCCTCAACGGCAGCTTCAGCAACTGCATCTGCTTCCTCAACATCCTCTGTGTTTGCTTCAACCACGATTGGACTCTCTGCTAACTCAAGTTCATCCACTTGGTCAACATCCACGGCATCGTTCTGATTTGGCACTCCATTGGAAACAAGCGTTAAATTAACCTCTGTTCTTTCTGCAGCTGTTGGCACCTCTGCCGCCTCAGCAGCATTTTCTTCCTCAGTAGCCTCATTCTCAACCACTTGTTTTCGAACCTCTGTAGTAAACGATGGGAAGGCATTCTCTTCTTCTTTTTCGCTTTCTATTTGTGTCTTTTTAAAAGTATCAAACACTCTTTGTCTAAAGGCACTTCCGAGCCCGTCGTTAGTTGTTGCATCTTCGATTGAAGAGGGCGTTTGAGGTATTTCCGGCTGTACGTTCAGAGAAGCCTGGCGAACCTCTATATCCTCCTCGGCATCATTAATCGATTGAACGGCTTGAACCTCTTGATCCGGATGAATACCTAGCTCTCCGCGTATATCCTGCTCCAATGGAATTTCAATAGGCAACGGAATTTCCTGTGCGCTTCCACGAACCTCTTGTGGTTCGTAACCACTTTGTTCCTCGTACTCTGCAGAATTCCGCCTCTTGTCAGCCAATGAAGCATCTCTCTCATTTGCAATCCCGCTAATGCACAGGTCTGCCTTTAACTCAAGCCTACCAGTTTCAGGAATTTCATAATCAAAGGATTCCACAAGTACATATACTTCCTCTAGGCTGCGGATACGATTAGTCGGGATCGTAATATCAATTGGAAAGCGGTGCTTCATGGCGAGATTTCCGTCAACAGTATTGGTGACTTCGTCAATCGTTCTGTAGATGGCGGAATCCCGAAGTGAATTAATTTCGTCCTCACCATCCCGAGTTTGTGCACGATATTCTCCAGAAAGTACTAATGCACCACGGATTGATATATAATTGTCATGTTCTTGTACAGAGATTTCAGGTTCTAATGAAATACCAATTAAATCAGAAACTTCCTGTCCTTTTTTAAACCATACAGATTCTTCTACAGAAAATCGTATAGAAGATGTTTGATTAAATGTCAATGAACGTCCTCCCCCTTCTATATTTAGAGGTTATTCAAAAAGCAAAAAGCAACTTCACCTTTCGAATCCAATTTTTACTATGACATTACAGATTTATGTGGGGACAGGCATTTTTATACCACTATTTCAATATATTTTTTAACTTTCCAAGCTTCTCAATTTCTACCGTTACTTCATCACCTTGTTTTAAGTAATATTTCTCTCTTTCTTCAACAGGGTACCCTAAAGCTACACCCTCAGGAGTTCCAGAAAAAATGACATCCCCCGGGTTCAATGTCATATAGCTTGAAATATAGCTAATCAGCTCATCACATTTAAAAATCATGTACGAAGTATTGGAGTTTTGACGCAATTCTCCATTTACAAATGACTTGATTTGTAACTTATGTGGATCGCCAACTTCTTCACTTGTCACTATATATGGACCTGTGGGACCAAAACCATCAGGTGTTTTTCCTAATAACCACTGGTTCGTACGGAATTGTAAATTGCGGGACGACAAGTCATTGCCATTACAATATCCAAATACATAGTCTAAGGCTTTTTCTTTTGATACATTTCTTGCTTCTTTTCCAATTACAATTACTAGTTCAGCCTCATAATCAGTTTCTGTTGATTCAGACGGTATCGCAACAACCTGATTATGGGCCGCAACAGTATTATCAAATTTACTAAACAACAAAGGATATTCAGGCACATCTATATTAGATTCTATAGCGTGCTCCTTATAGTTCACTCCAACACAAATTATTTTGCCAGGCTTCGGTACAGCAGGCCCAAAAGTTAAACCATCTTCGTTTAAAAATAAAGAACTGTTTTCCTCTTCTAACGCTGCTTTTACTAAAGAATCCAAAACAGCTAAGTGTTTTTTACCTTCATTTATGACTTCTTCGATCGTTTTTGGAACTAATTGATCATATGTATTACCGGCTTTTTCAACATCCAATACACCAGAATCTGTTATTATTCCAAGCTTTAACTGACCGTCTTCTTGATAAGTTAATAGTTTCATTGTAAGACCATACCTCCATATTGTTTTTTAAATATTAATAATTATTATACATTTTTTCATTAACGTAAAAAACCCCTCACCAAGTTGGTGGGGGTTAAAAAATGTTTTTATTTTAATTTAGCGAAAGACTCTTCTGCTGCTGCAATTGTCTTTTCGATATCTTCATCGGAATGAGCAGTTGAAAGGAATAAAGCTTCAAATTGAGATGGCGGTAAAAAGACACCTTGCTCTATCATTTCTTGGTAATATTTTGCAAAAAGATCCAGATCAGAAGTTTTTGCTGTTTCAAAGTTAACGACCTTCTCATTTGTGAAGAAGAAGCCCATCATAGCTCCAACGCTGTCACAATGATGTGGAATCTCATATTTTTCAGCCGCACGCTTTAATCCTTCTAATAAACGATCAACCTTTTTGTCGAATTCATCGTACGTTTCAGGTGTTAAACGGGACAATGTTTCATAACCTGCTGTCATTGCAAGCGGATTTCCTGATAATGTACCAGCTTGATAAATTGGGCCAGCTGGAGCGATTTGGTTCATAATTTCAGCCTTGCCTCCGAATGCTCCGACAGGCAGACCACCGCCGATTACTTTACCGAGAGTTGTTAAATCAGGTGTTACACCAAAATGACCTTGCGCACAATTATAGCCGACACGGAAACCAGTCATTACTTCATCAAAAATTAATAATGCACCATATTCAGTTGTGATCTCTCTTAATCCTTCTAAAAATCCTGGAAGCGGCTTAACGAAGCCCATATTTCCAGCTACTGGTTCGACAATGATAGCGGCGATGTCTTTGCCATATTGTTCAAAGGCATGACGAACACTATCAAGGTCATTATAAGGAACCGTAATTGTATTTTTGGCAATCGATTCTGGTACTCCCGGGCTGTCTGGAAGTCCTAATGTGGCTACACCAGATCCTGCTTTAATTAATAAAGAATCTCCGTGTCCATGGTAACAGCCTTCAAATTTCATAATGATATTTCGGCCTGTAAAACCGCGAGCTAGACGAAGGGCACTCATCGTTGCCTCTGTACCAGAGTTGACCATACGTACAACTTCAATCGATGGCACTCTGTCAATAACTAGTTGTGCAACCTTCGTCTCAAGCTCAGTTGGAGCACCGAAGCTGGTACCATTTTCAGTTGCTTTTTTTAATGCTTCGATCACTTCATCATGGGCATGACCAAGAATTAAAGGTCCCCATGAAAGAACATAGTCAATATATTCGTTTCCATCAACATCATATAATTTGGAGCCTTTTCCACGTTCCATGAAAATTGGTTCCATGTTCACCGATTTAAATGCTCGAACAGGACTGTTAACGCCACCGGGCATTATGCGTACAGCTTCACTAAAGGCTGCTTTTGACTTTTCAAAGCTTCTCATTTTTTATCACTCCTACTTCTCTTCGATCAACCAGGCTGCAACATCTTTTGCAAAATATGTAATAATAAGATCTGCACCTGCACGTTTCATACTTATTAGTGATTCAAGCACAATTTTCTTTTCATCAACCCAGCCGTTCAGAGCAGCCGCTTTGATCATTGAATATTCGCCACTTACATTATAAGCGACCATTGGAGCATTGAAACGGTCTTTCACTTCACGCATAACATCTAAATAAGACAGGGCTGGCTTGACCATTAAGAAATCTGCCCCTTCTTCAATATCGGACTGGGCCTCACGTAATGCTTCTAAGCGGTTGGCCGGATCCATTTGATACGATTTACGGTCGCCGAATTGCGGTGCACTTCCAGCTGCATCACGGAACGGCCCGTAATATGCGGATGCATATTTCACTGCATAGGACATAATTGGAATATGATCAAAACCAGCTTCATCCAAGCCTTTACGAATAGCCGCTACAAATCCATCCATCATATTGGATGGTGCGATGATATCTGCTCCAGCTTTTGCCTGGCTTACTGCTGTTTTTGCCAAAAGCTTCAGAGATGGATCATTAAGAACTTCACCATTTTCAATTACACCACAATGACCATGATCGGTAAATTCACAAAGGCATGTATCTGCAATCACGATTAATTCTGGATACTTTTCTTTTACTTGTCTTGTTGCTTCTTGAACAATACCATGATTGTGGTATGCTCCTGTACCAACGTCATCTTTTTCAGCAGGGATACCAAATAAAATAATCGATGGGATGCCAAGGTCTACAACTGATTGTACTTCTTCATCAAGGTTATCCAATGATAGCTGAAAAACGCCGGGCATTGATGGAACTTCATTTTTGACATTTGTTCCTTCAATAACAAAGATAGGATAAATAAGATCTTCTTTTCTTAAGTGAGTTTCTCGAACGATTGATCGAATTCCTTCATTAGCCCGTAAACGGCGGTGACGTTTGAAATTTAGTTCCTTCATTTAGGTTCCTCCTGCCTATACTTACTTACGATTGCATCTAATAAACCCGCAACTGTGTATTTCGCTGCCACAATTTGCGGATTGATTCCAGCTTCAATCGCAGTCTTTTCTGTAATTGGTCCAATACAAGCTATTTGTATATTTTCGAGCCATTTCTGCCAGCCTGTAGTCCCTTGTAGAAGTTCTACAAAGTTTGTTACTGTACTTGAACTCGTAAATGTATTGATATCTAAAGAACGGCTTTCTAATAAATGAATTAG
>JAEWMK010000116.1 GCA_023457235.1 Bacillota bacterium | reverse complement strand
GATCATTTCCTTCTTGCGTCCAACGATGCGGATATAGCCATTTTCATCTTGAGTTGCCAGATCTCCGCTATAATACCAACCATTTTCATCCATTGCCTCAGCTGTTTTTTCTGGATCTTTAAAATAGCCTTTCATTAGACCAAAGCTACGACAAGCTAATTCACCAATTGTATTTGGTCCAACCACATTTCTGTTCTCATCCGCGATCTTAATTTCTACACCTGGCAATGGACGTCCAACTGTTTCAGCTAGGATGATATTATCGTCGTCAAATCCCGTTGCTGTTAAGGTCGGTGATGTTTCTGTCATTCCATAACCTACCAACACATTCATCCCCATTTCTTTTCGAATACGGTGAATGATTTCGACCGGACAAGGTGCCGCTGCCATTTCACCAGTTCTTAATGATGAAAGATCGTAATTCTTAAAATTAGGGTGATTTAATTCAAGAATAAACATCGTTGGTACACCAGGATGGATGGTTACCTTTTCCTTTTCTATTAGGGCAAGCGCTTTTTCCGGCTTAAATACCTCCATTAACACCATTCGTGCCTCTGAAGCAACCGTCCTAAGAATAAACATAAGCCCCATAACATGAAAAACTGGAGTTGGCATTAAAAATACATCATCTGGTGTACATCTCATCCATTCCCCGCCCGCTACCGCTGTATGTACTAAATTTTTATGGGTAAGCATGGCACCCTTCGGCTGTCCCGTTGTTCCTGAAGTAAACAGAATAGCGAAAACATCTTCTTTTGGATCAATCTCTGCTTCTTTAAATGTTGAAGTATTTCCTAGCACAAGCAAATCTTCTAAACCAAGTACAGACTCTGCTTTGAAACGGACCCCAATGAGATGTTCAAGTGTCGGGATGCTTTCTTTCAATTCGAGGTACTGTGTATAATGATTGATATTGTCAAACTCACGTGGGAAGAAAGCCGCTTTTGCTCCCGATTTTTGAAGAATGTAGGCCACCTCGCCAATTTTAAAGCGCGTGTTAAACGGGACGAGAATAGCTCCTATTTTCGCTAGCGCGAATTTAATAACTACAAATTCATGCCAATTTGGCAGGCTGACCGCCACTCGATCACCCTTTTTAATTCCCAAAGCAGTTAATCCTGCCGCTAAATCGGTTGATTCCTTATCAAGTTCGGAATATTTCATTCGTCTAATCCCATCAACGATTACTTCACTGTCAGGGCATGTTGCAACTGCGGTCCGTAACAATTGTGAAACTGACATTTGATAGCGTAATTTAAACAAGTTCTCTTTCCCCCTCAATCGAAAAATTTTAAATATGCAACCGCTTCCAAACAAAATCCGTAAGTACAAGCAAAATAGTAACTGTTGTGCAACGATTGAAGGCGATTGATAATTCCAATATTTCTTTATTTTCTGTAACTTAATTATAAATAATTACACTTTTTAATAACACCTACACGGTATATGAAAAGCGCAGCTTTTTTTCAGCAATTATACGGAATTTAATATATTAATAGGTTTAATAAGTATAGAAATTAAAAAAAGCACTCCCATATGGTTGGGAATGCCTATATATAGTGATAATAATACTTTCCATCATGGATCGATTTTTCACATTTTCCTTTAGCAATTAAATATTCTAAATGTGATAGAGTTTCACCAAGAGCAAAATGCAGTTCATGATAGGATAGCGATCTTTTAAATAAACCTTCACAAATTTCTACCGCTGTTTTAGGATCAGAGATGATATCTACCAGCTTCTCCAATCGTTCCATATGGTGTTTTTCTACTTCTTCAATTCGACAATGGACTTCATAAAAAGGTTCACCATGGGATGGTATGGCGATTTCGATATCCAACTTTTTAATTTTTGCTAAAGAGTGGAGATAGGTTGCTAACGGGTTTTCATCTCCACCAATCCGTAATGATATATTTGGTGTAATTTTCGGTAACAGATGGTCAGTTGATAGCAAAATCTGTTTTTCATTATTATAAAGACAAACAAGCCCCTCAGTATGACCAGGCGTAAAAATAACCTCATACTCCAATCTTCCAAAAATAATTTTATCCCCTTCGTTTAGAAATCCTGTTATGATAGGTAGCGGATATATTAAAGGGGGCTGCTTTACCATTTCTTGAATAGTCTCTTCGGAAACACCGCATTCTTTATACTGTTTTTTAAGCTTCTCCCTTGATTCCTTCTCCCAAAGAATTCTGCTTAAATTCGCATCAATTTCAGTCATTAATACTCTAGCATCTGTTTCTTTCTGCATTTTGCCTGCATAGCCGATATGATCTGGATGCAAATGCGTTAGGATAATGTCCTCGATTTGTTTATTTTTAATATGGCTTTGCCAAGCGTTTATGGCTGCCTCATTATGCAAACCCGTGTCCATTACCTTCCAGCCATTTTCTCCTTCAGCTAAAAAACAATGGACATGATTTAACCGAAATGGCAAATCGATTGTAATTCGCTCAATTTGTAAATCAGAGTACAATGATGTCAATATTGACAATTCGCCCACCTCCCCTGTTTATTAGCTATCTTTTCTGCCCATTCCTTTGTTGTTTGCATTAATTGTTCATATGGGACAACTGAATTGACTAGGTTAATCTCCAATGCCTTTTGGGCATCAATCATCGAACCAAAATAGAGAAGTTCCTTCGCTTTTGATTGTCCGATTATTTGTTGTAAACGCCAGGTACCTCCGCCGCTTGGCAG
>JAEWMK010000115.1 GCA_023457235.1 Bacillota bacterium | reverse complement strand
GCTCGCCATAACCTCACGTGTGAGCGGTGCAGATGGGTAAAAATAAGATGTATCATCGTTGTTAATCCCTTCGTTTATAAAGGCTGCAAGGTCAGCGGCACTCCAGCTTGATTGTTTAATATCTTTATATTTATCTAGAATACTAGAACTGTTAGTCGGTTTATCGAGCTTAAGGGCACGAACAAACATCGCCGCAGCCTCTTCGCGAGTAAGCGCTTTGTTCGGTAGATAAGTCCCATCTGAATACCCGTTTATGATCCCTTCCTGCACAAGCCATTGGACGTCATTATAATAATAAGCATTCGTGCTAACATCTTTAAATTGAACGGTTTCAGCCTGAGTGGTCGTTGGCACAGCAACAGTTACACTTGTGCTCGCAACGACAGCAGCCGCAATCGAACTAGGTAATAGTTTACGAGATTTCTTCATATGTAAACCTCCATATTAATTATTTTAGTTAGTCTGGTTGTGATTGATTCTGTATGTTTTCGTTAATTTTTCTTGTTGGCTGGAAGCCCTATTAAAACCATAGTTAAAACAAAATTTTTTCAGTATATTTGACAAAGAGTAATAGGGATAAGTTTCATCAAAATGTAGGGTTTTCCAACTTTAGCTTACAATATTTGCATGTTATGGTGCAAGGTTTACATGAAAGTGGGACAGAGTTCCCGGTCCTGTGGTTCGCTCCCCCGCGGCTCACCGCCCGCTCTCGCCTTTTTCCGACATTAATTGGCACAAAGATGTTTTTCTTGTTGTTCTTTGTTATACTATAGGGTAGGATTTTTACTGTAAAATTTATGAAACAAAAATCTGCTGATTTTTAAATACCTATATTATTCATAAATTCAGGCATTTTTTGTCATACTGATAAGAAGTATATTTTTATTGAAATCAGTATAAGAAAAACATCGAAATTTGCTATTGGTGGGCAAATTCCGTGTTCTTCTAATAATGAATACATACGACGCTTTTAATTGTAAAAGGAGAGAACGGCATGCTGAATGCAATCAAAAAAATCATCGGTGATGATCAACAACGGAAGTTAAAAAAGTACTATAAGATTGTTGATGAAATCAACAGTTTAGAGCCCGAGATTGAGAAGCTTTCTGATGAGGAGCTAAAGGCTAAAACTGCACAGTTTAAAGAAGAGCTTGCGAATGGGAAGACGGTTTTTGACATTCAGGCTGAGGCGTTTGCCGTTGTTCGGGAAGCAGCCAAGCGTGTTCTTGGGATGCGCCATTTCGATGTGCAGTTGATTGGCGGGCTTGTTCTTACTGGCGGAAACATCGCTGAGATGGCGACTGGTGAAGGGAAAACTTTGGTTGGTTCTCTGCCTGCCTACCTGCGCGCGCTTGAAGGAAAAGGTGTACATATTATTACGGTTAATGATTACTTAGCGAAGCGTGACCGTGAGCTAATTGGAAAA
Organism: Bacillota bacterium; assembly: GCA_023457235.1. Taxonomy (GTDB): domain Bacteria; phylum Bacillota; class Bacilli; order Bacillales; family Bacillaceae_J; genus Schinkia. The sequence continues at coordinate 7,155 of JAEWMK010000115.1, read as the reverse complement.
ATTCATGAGTTCCTTGGGCTCACAGTTGGTCTAAATGTTCCAATGATGGAGCCTGAGCAAAAGAAAGCGGCTTACGAAGCGGATATTACATACGGTATCGGTACTGAATTTGGGTTTGACTTTTTACGAGATAATATGGTGCAGGATGTGAGCCAGCGCGTTCAACGTCCGTATCATTATGCGATTATTGATGAAATTGACAGCGTTCTTATTGACGAGGCAAAAACGCCGCTGATTATCGCCGGAAAAATGGAGGCTGCGGCCAATCTTCATCAAATTTGTGCACGTCTGGCTAAACGGTTTGAACGTGATGTTGATTACACTTTTGACGATGAAACAAAAGCTACAAACCTGACTGAGGATGGAATTAATAAGGTTGAACGTGCTTTTGGTGTTGATAATCTGTATGATTTGGAACATCAAACTTTATACCACTATGCCATCCAAGCGCTCCGAGCACATGTTATGTTCAAGCGTGACGTTGATTATATTGTTCAAGACGGTAAGGTTATGCTTGTTGATATGTTTACAGGCCGGATCATGGAAGGCCGCACCCTTAGCGATGGCTTACACCAGGCGATTGAGGCAAAAGAAGGTCTTGAAATCACGGAGGAAAATAAATCCCAAGCCTCTGTTACAATTCAGAACTATTTCCGGATGTACCCGATCCTTTCCGGGATGACTGGTACAGCAAAAACAGAGGAAAAAGAATTCAGCAACACGTACAATATGGAAGTAATTCAAATTCCAACGAATAAACCTATCCAACGTGTTGATATGTTAGAGCGTGTATATGCAACAAAGCATGATAAATATGTAGCGATGGCGAAGGAAATTAAAGAGCGCCATGAAAAAGGACAGCCAATCCTTGTTGGGACAACATCCATTATCCAATCAGAAAAAATTGGAGAATACCTTAAAAAAGAAAACTTGCCTTGTGAAATCTTAAATGCAAAAACAGTTGAGCAAGAGGTAAGCATTATTTCCTTAGCCGGTCAAAAAGGCCATATTACGATTGCCACAAACATGGCCGGTCGTGGAACGGACATCCTTCTTGGTGAAGGTGTTGCAGAGCTTGGTGGCTTACACATTCTTGGTACGGAAAAACATGAAAGCCGCCGCATTGATAATCAGCTGCGCGGTCGTGCTGGACGTCAAGGTGACCCAGGGTCTTCGCAATTTTTCATATCGATTGAGGATGAATTATTCCGTCGCTTTTCCAATGAGGAAATTGAAAAATTACAGCCAAAGCTTCAAACAGACGAAACTGGGCTTATTTTAAATAAAAATATTCATGAATTGGTTGAACGCACACAACGTATATGTGAAGGTAGTAACTATGCTATCCGAGAATACAACTTAAAACTGGATGACATCGTCAACGACCAACGAAAGGTCATTTACAATTTGCGTGACAATGCTCTTCTTAATGAAGATGTTCTATCACTTGTACTGGAAATGATCCCAAGATACAGCCACTACCTTGTTGACAAATATTGTTCGAAAGAGCTTGAGCCCGAAGAATGGCCATTAGATCGACTTGTTAATGAATTAAATCAACTGATTGTTGGGCAAAAGATTCAGCTCCCAGTAGAGGTCAATGAAGTAGATGAGGTTCATGGTGCGGTCGCTCAAGCAATTGAACCGTATATAGAAAATCTTGAAAAATTGAAGGACAACGCGAATCTCGGACAAGTATTAAGACGTGTCCTTGTGGCGATCATCGATAAACATTGGGTTAATCATTTAGAAAGCATGACCCGGATTAAAGAAGGAATTGGCTTGCGCCATTACCAACAGGAAGACCCACTTCGCCTTTACCAAAATGAAGGGCTGGAAGTCTTCCATCATACCTTCTCCTTAATTGACCATGATTCAAGTATCCAGTTGGCACGCTTGGCTGCCCCATTGCTTGAACAGCTTGCAGAAGAGGAAGCGGCTGAGCAGGATGGGAATGGCGATGAAGAACAAAAGGCTCCGCATCAGGAAGGCGAAGAATAGTTTTTTAAAAAATATAGGCTCTACCCTGAAATAACTGTTGATAACTTGTAAATTCATCCATTATGTGCCTAGAATTTTGCATGCGTGTCTGTTATTATTTATTGTTGATTTTCATGTAGGAATGAGAATACATAGGCGGAGAATTTCCGGCTAATGTATAAAGAGAGGCTAAAAAAGCAGATATAAGTGGAGATATTCCGATTAACTTCTCTAAATAGGCCAAATTCTAATAATTTGGATCATATAAACGGAAAAGCTCCCCTTATTTTTAAGGAAATATGAGTATTTCCAAATATAAACGGAATTTTACCGTTTATTTTTCAATCATAATCAAATGCGCCTTGGCGTATTTGCGCCCAGATTTTTTCGAGCTTGCTCGAAAAACTACCTCTGAAAATCGCAAGGCTCGCCGGAGGCTTTAACTTTATTCAGCCGGGGGTTATACCCCCACTGAATTTAAATCCTAGTTCGCATTCATCTCACCACTTATAGAAGTGAGAGCCTTCTGCTGAATGAAGTTAATATCAACATTCAGTTATAACAGAGCCAAAATATAAAGTGTGAGGGCGATAATAAGCCCTCCTTTTTGAAATATGTTTTACATAAACGAGTGGGAAACTTTTGTTTTCGGAACGACCATACGCTCTTTATGCACGATGTAGGAATTTAAGAGCATTCTAAAAAAACAGATGGGATAGCCACTTTTAAATTAGAAAAACTGAAACGGGAGGATTTTTACCATGTTATCGTTTTTTAAAAGAAAAAAGACAAATGATGAGGATATAAAAAGTACGGGCAGCGAGAATGCTGTGTCAGCGAAGGATTTGTTGAATTTGGAGGGTGTGGAATCGGCGGGCGACCCGGAGGAAGAGGTTTATACGGAGCTTTCGATTCACCCGGACTGGAATATTCCGCAGGAGCAGGAGTATGTGTTTCGCTTTTTGAATAATGAGTTGAGCCCGCTTAAGCCTGATGAGATTTCGCTCGGTGGGATTGAGATTGTGAAGAATGAACGGCAAGTGGTTTGTTCGGCGTTCGTTCGTAGCAGTATTAATCAAACGATTGAACTTGGGACGACAACGCTGTTGTTAATTGGAGAGAACGAGGTATACGGGCGTAAGGAGTTTGATTTAACTCAGGTGGGGCATATTCCGCCGCGCAGCAGCCGTCCGTTTCAGTTTGTGTTTGAGCAGAAGGATCTTTTTAAGCCGATTTCGGCGATTGAAACGGAGACTTGGGGGCTGGCTTTCCAGTTGCAGAGTGAGGACGACAAACATTCATTAGATTTGGCCGAAAGTTGGGAAAAATCGTTGGCTGAAGAGGACAAGGAAAAGCTGCGAAATATGCTTGGGTCGATCACGCCGCCAAAGCCAGGAGAAATTCAGTTTGTCGGCATCCAGTCCAAGTTTATGGATAATGGAAAATTGCAGGTTTCGATTTTGATTCAGAATGGTTCACAGCAAAATATTAAGTTACAGCAATTGCCGTTGGTAGTTGAGGATGCAAGTGGTGAAATTGTAGCGCAGGGCGGGTTTGTATTGGAGGACCTTGAGATTAAGGCAAACACAAGCAAGCCGTGGAATTTTGTCTTCCCTACTGCGCTCTTGACGAAGGATCCAAGTGAGATCGATTTATCGCAGTGGAGAGCTTATCCGCCGCAGGAGTAGGATGTGGTGTAGGTTGTTGTTGATGGGTTGGTTGGTGGACTGGAGTAATGGCTGGAACACCAACTGGCGGTTGGGGACAGGCACCAGTGGTGGCGCTACTGGTGTACCGACTGCCCCGCTAACTGATGGACGGGAGCTCGTTCCACTAGAGTTCGGACTCGATGGTCTTGTTTTTTACTAATACTGTCCGAAGGCTGCATGGGTTCGGACTCAATTGCCCTGTTTTTCGTTAATACTGTCTAAAGACGGCTCTGGTTCGGACTCTATGGCCTTTGTTTTCGCCAATACTGTCTAAAAACGGCACGGGTTCGGACTCTATGGCCTTTGTTTTCGCCAATACTGTCTAAAAACGGCTCTGGTTCGGACTCTATGACCTTGGATTTCACTAATACTGTCCGAAGGCGACCTAAGTTCGGACTGTACAGCCGTGGATTTCATCAATCCAGTCCAAACTTGACTCTGGTTTACCCTACTACAATTTATTTAGTAGAGAATGTTATAAGGATGATTTAATGAGAGTTAATCATATTGCTAGTCTCGTAAATTTTATATTTATTAGTTTAATAGTCTTATTGGGTTTGCAATCGCAAGCACAGGTTGTTTTTGCTGAGAAGAGTGCAACCTCAGTTAACACACAAGAACAAGAAAAAAAACAAAAGCAAGACAATGTACAGGCACAAAACCAATCGCAAACAAATACACAGCCGCGTCTGCTCGTGGTTCCACTGGACAATCGCCCAGCAAATACATATTATCCTAAAAAAGTTGGGCAAGCCGGTGGCGTTGAGGTTATTCTTCCTCCGCAAAACTTGATTAACCATCAAACAGCGTCCGATTCACTGGATCAGCTTTCCGATTGGATTTTAGAAAACAGCGATGATGTGGATGGTTTTATTATTTCTGCGGATATGCTTACTGATGGTGGGTTGGTTGATTCTCGGACAAGCAAGCAAACGACGGATGGTGCCCTTGGGCAACTTCAAATTATTAAAGCACTGAAGGAAAAACACCCCACCAAGCCACTGTATGTATATGATACGATTCAGCGTTTGGCGCCTACGGTTCTGAAGGACGGGAATCTTGAAAAATACAACCTTATTCGCGACTGGGCGATTACTTATGATGAGGTAAATAATTTAAATAAAATCGGCCTGACAACCAAGCTTATTCAGCTGGAAACGAAAATTGGCAGCAATTTAATTGATGAGTATAAGCAGATTCGCGCCCGAAATAACACCATAAATGCAACGCTGATTGATTGGACGAAGCAAGGTTACATCGACTATCTTGTTCTTGGGCAGGATGATGCCAACCAGACTGGCCTTCATCGTGAAGAACAAGAAAATTTGATTCAAAAAATTAATTCTTCCAACATCCAACACAAAGTAAGCGTATTTGATGGAGCGGACGAAGTTGATGTTATTCTAATATCACGTTTTCTTTCTACTCTTAAAAACTATCAAACTAGTTTTAAGATCCACTATCTAGGGGTAAGCGGTACAGAGTGGATTTCACCTTTTGACCATTATACGCTGCAAACGAATATTGCCAAACACGTGATAGCTGCAGGCGGAATCATTGCTTCCCCTTCTCAGCAGGCTTCCATAGAAGTATACGTGAACACACCTAATACTCTTATAAAAAACAACGATACAATGCAGAATCTTTTAGCTACCAACATTGAAAAAAATAATGCGGCAACAGTATCAATAAACGATGAGGTATCACAAGCTGTTTCTGAGATCAAACGTCAAATTGCAAACGGGAAACATGTTGTTTTTATAGATGTAGAAAAAGTAAATCAGGCAAACCAAGCGTACGGGGATGCTGTCATTAATGATATTGGCATAACAAACTTATTATCGTACAGTGCCTTTAACACGGCTGGAAATGCAATTGGAACAGCGATTGGTCATGCAAATTCAAGATTTTTATATTTAGAAAAAGGTCCACAAACCCCTGAAGTCGACGAACAGGCAGCCAAAGGTCATATTGAATTTTTATTAAATTCAATTTCATCTGATCATATTTATCGTAACAAGGTGGCGCCTAAACTCGAGTGGTATGTCCGTTATATTGGTGGAAATGCCTGGGACATTGGGCCAATGAAGAAATCAGTTTTATTTTTTACAAATGAGCAATTTAATAAAGAATTTGATTTGCTCCACTCAAAGGTAAAGGGCAGCAAAATATTTTTAAGCAAAAAAACAGGCAGTACCGCGGAAATCGAGAATTTTTCCATTCAAAAAATAGATATGCCGTGGAATCGTCTTTTTGAGGTTGAATTTGATTTTGGAGTGAATTTCAAGTGAGACAGGGGGGCGGAAACTCTGTCCCATCCATTAACAAGACGTTAATCAAACGTTGGTTTAAAGTTGTAACTCTGAAAATACAGGGACATTGTGAGACATAGTACCCGACCCCATGTCCCATATAAAAATGCAGAGGAAAAAACATCCTCTGCATTTATTTTATCTTCATTTTAAACTTAAAACTTCCCAGCCGCCTTCGCAACAGCTTCTAATCCGTCGGCAATAATATCTTGGGCGCGGTCAGGGTATTGATTGTGGCCCTCAATTACGATTGTTTCCACATCTGTGATTCCCCAAAATCCAAAGTTAGTTTGAACATATTTAATAGCCATTTCAAATGGGGCCATTGTTTCTGAAGAATAATCTCCACCGCGCGCATTAAGCAAGACTGCTTTTTTACCGTTTACTAGACCAACGGCTCCCTCGGCAGTATATTTGAACGTTCTACCTGCTTGAGCCAGGTAAGAAATATAATTTACTAGCGGCGCCGGAACCATGCTATTCCATAACGGGAAAGCTAAAACGATTTTATCTACTGATAAAAATTGGTTCAAATATTGATCTACTAGGTCAGCCGCTTTAGCCTCCTCGGCAGACAACTCAAGTCCCTGGTTACGTTTGTACACACCCATGATAGCCATGTTTCCGTAATCAGGAAGGTCTGCATTGAAAAGATTCAATTCAGCAATTTCATCTGCTGGATTAGCTTCCTTGTATGTGTTTAAGAATGTTTCATACATCTTAGAACTGATTGCTTGCTCAGCTGGACGATCGTTTGCTGTGATAAATAAAACTTTTGACATATTGTTTCCCCCATTGTTTAAGTTCATTAAAATTCGTGTAATAGTTTCTATACTTTTTAGTTACTTAAGTATACTAATATATTTTTTTCATAGTTTCAAATGATAAGCTCATGGTGATTTTTTAGTAGGATAATATAATAATAGGGTTAGTAAATACGAAATATGAAACTATAAAGAACAGCAAGATAGATCTGAACCTTACCATAAGTAGGTGCGGTTTCTAACAGAACTAATAGAGAAGTGCATATCCAGGTGTCTGAATATGCCTTATTTTTATATTCTAGCCACAATAACTCCTTTTTTTGGACAGCCCCTAAACGCTCAAAAAGCTTTTACCATATTTCTACCGTTGTTCTTAGCACTATACAGTGC
>JAEWMK010000114.1 GCA_023457235.1 Bacillota bacterium | reverse complement strand
TCTTACTGGAGTAACGATAGACGCGGTTAATTCCAAAAGGCCTATGCTAACACCACCATACACAGGGGCTACTGGGCGCATGATTGTTTTAATGAGTGAACCTTTATTTGATAGCAAAGGAAAATATAGAGGTATAATTGCTGGCTCGATCTATTTACAAGAACCAAACGTTCTTAATGAAATTCTTGGTAATGACATCATGGATAAAAATGGTGCTTATTATTATGTAGTTGGGCCAAAGGGTGAGTTATTATTTCATCCTGATACAGATCGTATCGGGGAGGTTGTAAAAGAAAATCCAGTGGTTAGCAAGCTTTTAAGGGGCCAAAGTGGAAAACAGCGTGTGACAAATACTAAAGGTATACGAATGTATGCAGCGTATAATTTTATTCCTGAAATTGGTTGGGGAGTTGTACAACAAACCCCAGTTTCTTATGTTAATGAACTTTTGAAAAATCATATTCGAAATCTTGTCTTGACTATGCTTTTACCGTTTTTACTATTACTGTTAGTTTCTTTAAGTTTTGCGAGAAAGCTTGCCAAACCGTTTATTGATTTAGCGGATGTTGTTAATCAATTTGGTAATGAGGAGCAAATTCAACCTCCTGTTTTTCAATCACATTGGAACCGGGAAGCAGATCTTTTAACTAAGAGTTTAATTATTGCCATAGGGGCGGTTGAAAAAAATAAAAACAAACTTGTTGAAGAGGCTATGACGGATTCCCTTACTGGTTTACCTAATCGAAGAAAACTTGATGAAGTCATGTTGGGATTTGCCGATGATGGACAATTATTTTCTTTAGTAGCACTAGATATTGATCGTTTTAAATCGATAAACGATACATATGGACATCAAGAAGGGGATGAGGTATTAAAGTATTTAGCAAAAACCGTTCAATCAGTAATTAGAAAGAATGATGCTTTTTTTCGTTATGGGGGAGAAGAATTTGTTCTATTACTTCCTGATACGAAGTCACGAGAAGCCTTTAATGTTGCGGAAAAGATTCGAACTACAATAGCGAATACGATCAGTCCTGTGGGAAAACCTATTACCATATCCCTTGGAATATCGGAATTTCCAGCCCATACCAATTCGTTAGATGATTTGTTTTTCTTTGCCGACAAAGCCTTGTATCAATCAAAATCAAAAGGAAGAAACTTAACAACAATATGGTTACAGGACCAGTCATAATAAAAAACAACAGAGCTTAGATTTAAATTCTTAGCTCTGTTGTTTTTTTAACACTCTTTAACCTTTTTCTATCACCAATTGATAGCCATGTAACAAAAGTAAGCATCAGAAATACCCCTAGTAATTGGACACTGGTTAATGTTGTACCAAACCAAAGAATCGATACAACCATAACAGTTAATGGCTCCACACTTGACAGTATACTCGTTTCTACTGGACTAATAAATTTCAAGCTGCTCAAAAATAAGAAATAAGCGATAGTGCCCAAAATAATATAAATAATTGTCATCAATGCAACGTCCGTTTGAGCAAGATCGACCCACTCATCCGTATTCCATACTTGAATAGCAGCTCCAACTATGATGCCACCAATCACCATACCCCAACCAAGGATCATTAATATGCCCCATTCCTTCATGAGACGGGCTGGGTACAACGTATAGAATGCATAGGCAAGCCCGAGTCCAATCCCTATAATAATTGCCTTTTTACTTACTAACAAATTATCAATAGATCCATTGGTAAGCAAGAGAAAGAGACCGATTAATGTACCTATGATACCAATTACTTGATTTCTAGGTGGCCATTCTTTACCTGTTAGAGAAACGTAGATTACAATAATAATCGGTGCGGAAAATTGGAATAATGTAGCAAAAATAGAATTACTCTCATCAATAGAAGCCATGAAGGAGTATTGCAAACCCAATATACCAATCAGACTAAATATAATAAGCTGAATTCGTGATGAAGGTGATTTCCATACGGCAAAAATATTTTTTTTATTCATTAATAATATTGACAATAATAGGATTCCAGATAAAGTCAATCGAACAGTTAATAGAAAAGGAACCGATATATTTGTCACTCCAAGTATCCATTCCATTATTGGCCCTGTTAAACCCCACAACATAGAACCAATAATAATCATGGCTATTCCTTTTACACGTAGCATTTCTTCACTTCTCTCTATAGCAATACTTTACAACCAACTTGTGTTATTTTATATTACTTCACACAATGAATCAATGTGAAGTTTTACTAAGGTGGACATGGGGTCGGGTTCTCTGGCCCGCTTTTTTGGGGTGGGACACGGGGGGCGGGAACTCCGGCCCAGATTTTGAGGAGCTGTTTCTTTTGCATTATTTAGAGTGACAAACTAAAATAAAATCGTATGGGAAAATTATGAATAAAAGGAGAATTTTAAAAGATGGAATATAGTCGTATTACAAATATAGAAGATCCGTTGTTTAAACAAATGCATGAATTAATGCAAGAGGTGTTTCCGCCTGAAGAAGTGTTGGAGTTTAGTCTTTGGAAGGAGCCACTTGAAGATCCAGGTATTCGCGTCTTTGTAGCTGTACATGAAGGAAGAGTGGTAGGGGCAACGGAGTACCGTTATTACCAAGACTTTAATGTGGCGATGACAGATTTTACAATTATTGGCCAAGCCGGACTTGGAATCGGTCCGTTTCTAGCGCAAAAGCGTTTAGTAGATTTACAGAATTTAGCTGCGGAAAATGGTAAGAAGCTGTTCGGTATGTTTGCTGAAATTTATGATCCATATCGTGCCCTGCATCACGAATTTGGCGGGATCAAACCAATGGACCCTTATGTTCGCCGTGAAGTTTTGGCCCACTTGGGATACAAGCGCATAGATTTCTCATATGTTCATCCTTCTTGGAACAATGATGGCGAAGCTGTCACAGGTCTTGATCTTTGCTTCCTACCGATGGAAGAAGGGGTTAAGGAACTGGAAACTGATTTAATCGTTTCGTTTTTGAAACGTTACTATTCCGTCCTATCGAATAAACCTGAATCTTGGTATACAATGGTAAAGGACTTAGAAACAAAGGAAAAAGTAGCATTAGCTTATCTATGATAATTTGGGACAGAGGGTCAGGAACTCTGTCCCGTTTTTGGTGAATCATTTTTAATTACCTGTACCATAATTTTGGTAACGTATTGTTCCTTATGATTTTTAACAACAGTATCATAAATATACTCTTCAAAAACATAATCTCCTAAGACTAAATCCAAACGCTCCATCTCTGAAAAAAGGCGCTTATATGTATTGTGTATTGTTTTATCATCTCCGATATGATATCCAATGAGAAAATCACCCTTTACAGCCTGGAAATACGGATATCCCTCCTTGGGATGTGGCTGTTCAATGTATAAATAGCTATATCTAGAAAATTCTCCCTTTAAAACTTGCTCCCGTTTTGTTATACCGCCTATAGGATACCCTGTATCAAGCTGTGCTTCGTTCAATTCATCAATAAATTCTGTAATCACCTTTACAAATTCTTCATCGGTAATATTTTCAATGTTTCTGCTTAAATAAAGTGTGGCTTCTGGTAAATGTTCAAGCGTAATTTGATGAAAGTTAAGTTGTGAGGCTTCTTCCATTATTGCTATTTTTGTTTGTATCAACTTTTCCTTCATTTCAATTTCCTGACGCTTTTTCATGATCTCTTCTTTTTTCTGATACATTAAAGTTAAAAAACTTTCAGGGGATTTATTTTGCGTGTATTGTTTAATATCATGTAGCGATGTACCAAGATCTTTTAATAAATCAATAACATAGAATAACTCTATTTGGTTGATTGAATAATAACGGTACCCTTTTTCGTTTTTTAGCAACGGAGACAGCAGGCCAATTTGATCGTAATAAAAGAGTGTCTGTTTATTAACTTTGCAAAGCTTTGCGAATTCACCTGTCGTTAAATATTTTACATTTTTGTTATTCATATTTTACATCACCACCCTTGACTATATTGTTACTATATACACTAGGATAAATACTGTAAAGAAAACAATTTTAGTATTTGGTAAATCGTTTGGTTAAGGAGAATGTTAAAAATGAAGACTTATAAAGTCACCTTAGGATTATTACTCATGAATTTATTTATTGCCTTTATGGGAATCGGTCTTGTAATTCCGGTTTTACCTACGTTGATGAATGAATTAGGATTAAATGGAACGACGATTGGTTATCTGACAGCCGCTTTCGCATTTGCACAATTGATTGTTTCACCATTTGCTGGAAAAGCTGTAGACAAATTCGGAAGAAAAATTATGATCGTCCTTGGTTTATTTATTTTCGGCCTATCAGAATTTTTATTTGGGCTTGGTAAAGAAATCGAAGTGTTATTTATTTCTCGTATTTTAGGTGGAGTAAGTGCAGCCTTCATTATGCCAGCTGTTACTGCTTATATTGCTGACATAACAAACTTGGAAACTCGCCCGAAAGCACTCGGGCTTATGTCAGCTGCCATTAGTACAGGATTTATTATTGGACCGGGTATCGGTGGATTCTTAGCGGAATTTGGAACACGGATACCATTCTTCTTTGCGGGTGCCCTTGGTACAATCGCTGCAATACTAACTATTATTTTTATATCTGAGCCAGATCGTGCAACTGAAAGCAATGAACAATCCTCAGAAGGTAAGAATGGTTTCAGACGAATTTTTGAACCAAAATATTTCATTCCGTTTATTTTAATTTTTATTGCCTCATTTGGTTTGGCGGCTTTTGAATCGTTCTTTAGTTTATTTGTGGACCACAAATTTAAATTTACACCAGCCGATATCGCCATAGTAATTACTGGCGGGGCCATTGTTGGTGCAATTGCACAAGTTTTGCTTTTTGATAGACTGACTAAGATTTGGGGTGAAATTAAACTGATTCGGTTCAGCTTACTTTTATCGGCCGTACTTGTCTTTCTAATGACCGTTGTTCATTCATATTTTTCTATTTTACTTGTTACTTTTATAGTTTTTGTAGGTTTTGATTTGTTCCGACCAGCTGTTACTAACTATCTTTCGAATAATGCTGGGAATGAACAAGGTTACGTTGGTGGAATGAACTCTATGTTTACAAGTTTAGCGAACATTAGTGGACCAATTATTGGAGGGGTATTATTTGATATCGATATTAATTATCCTTACTATTTTGCAACGGTAGTACTAGCTATAGGGATTATTTTAACTCTATTCTGGAATAAGCAAGCAAGACATATTAATAAAGTAAAGGTAAGTGCAATGGCACTATATCAGGTGAAAGACTAGTAAGCTAATAGCAGAAATCAACACTTATTTGATTTTCCATAACTGGGCGCTGTTGTCTAATAAACAGTGCCCTTGTTGTTCTTTGCCGCAAATGATGAATGTCGTTATGCTTATAAAGGGAAATCCATTTTGTCATTAATAGTTCCAAAATGTGTATATTGCTATAAAGAAATCTCAAACGATGAACAAGCATTAGTAATTGTAGAGATTTTAAAAGAAAAGAGCTTAAATGTATGGATTATGAACAAAACGTACATGACGAACTCCTAGCATGGAAAATGAAAATGGGAAGACGTACTGGCATTATCAATAAAATATCAAAGAAAACACAAACGAAAATCAATTCTTTCATTCCTGAGAAAGTTCATCAAATCGTTACAGAAGGGATTAAGGGAATGGTTAAGGCCACTTTAACAGGGTCAAAT
>JAEWMK010000113.1 GCA_023457235.1 Bacillota bacterium | reverse complement strand
ATGTCAACCTTACGGGGTGAAGCTTTAAAAATGCATTTGGATAATCGCGGAAAGTTAGGTGTCTATTCAAAGGTGCCAGTTCGCGATGCAAAGGATTTGAGTTTAGCGTATTCTCCGGGTGTCGCAGAGCCTTGCATCGACATTCATGAGGATGAAAATAAAGTGTACGATTATACAATGAAGGGGAATCTTGTTGCAGTTGTTTCTGATGGAACGGCTGTACTTGGTCTAGGGAATATCGGTCCGAAAGCAGCAATGCCTGTAATGGAAGGAAAAGCATTGTTATTCAAGTCTTTTGCAGATGTAGATGCATTTCCTATTTGTTTAAATACGACTGATGCTGACAAAATTGTTGAAACAGTTAAGCTGTTAGAGCCAACTTTTGGAGGGGTAAATTTAGAGGATATTGCAGCACCACGCTGCTTTGAAATTGAAGAACGTTTACGTAAAGCTTGTAATATTCCTATTTTCCACGATGACCAACACGGAACAGCGATTGTTACAGCAGCGGGTTTATTAAATGCTCTTAAACTTGCAAACAAAAAAATCGAAGATATTCGTGTTGTTGCAAATGGTGCAGGGGCTGCCGGTGTAGCGATAATTAAATTATTGCTAGGTATGGGCGTTAAAGATGTTATTTTATGTGATACAAAAGGAATTATCTATGAAAACAGACCTGTTGGTATGAATAAATTTAAGGACGAAATGGCTAAAATCACAAACAAAGAGCAAAAACAAGGCACGCTAGCTGATGCACTTGTTGGTGCTGACGTGTTTGTCGGAGTATCAGCTGCAGGGGCTGTTACTGAGGAAATGGTTCGTTCCATGAATCGCGATCCAATTATTTTTGCGATGGCCAATCCAACTCCGGAAATTATGCCAGAGGTCGCGAAAAAAGCAGGAGCATTAGTAGTAGGAACAGGCCGTTCAGATTTTCCAAATCAAGTGAACAACGTTCTTGCTTTCCCTGGAATTTTCCGTGGAGCTTTAGATGTTCGTGCTGCGGAAATCAACGAGGAAATGAAGCTTGCGGCAGTTAATGCAATTGCAGGATTAATTTCAGATCAAGAGCTTCATGCGGATTATGTAATTCCGGATCCATTCGATCGTAGAGTTGCAGCACATGTAGCAGCAGCTGTTGCGAATGCAGCTATCGAATCTGGTGTTGCACAAAATCCTATGAATGTGGAAGATATTAAAAATCGTTTACTAGCTGAAGCGGAAGCAAAAAAGCCTGAGCTAGTTCTAGCATAAAAAGTATGACGGGCCAGTGGTTATCAATTATAGTTGGTACCACTGGCCCGTTTTTTGAATTCGAGCCAGAGTTCCCTGGGCCAGGGTTCCCGACCCCGTGACCCAGAGCGATCCCGCGTCCCACCCGAGCCAGAGTTCCCGGCCCCGTGACCCACCCGACCCCGCGGCTCGCTATACAAATAACCAAGAGACCCAATAATATAAAACTACCAATGTAAAAATCACGGTTGGCGGAATTACTACGATTGTGATCTTAATATATTCCCACCAGGTAATAACTACCTTTCCGCGTCTGACTATATGCATCCACATTAATGTGGCTAATGTTCCCATTGGAAGAATTAAAGATCCAACATCACTGCCTATTACACTTGCAAGGTAAGAAATTTTCAAAGAGAGTAAATCAAGATCTAGATTTGTTAATGTGATTGTGCCAATCATTAACGCAGGGTGATTGTTAAATAGATTGGATAGTACTGAAAGTAGTACCCCCATCATAACGCTTGCATTAAGTAGGCTTCCTGATACGAGGGGGTGCATTACTTCGATTAACCAGTCTGATAAGCCTATATTATTTAGGCTGTATATGATGACATACATACTAAAAGCAAAAACGATGATATACCATGGTGTTTTTTTGAGCATATCACCTGGTGGAATTTTTAAATAGGCCCATCTCCAGCCTAATAAAACTAGTGAACCAATGACAGCCATAATGGCGACAGGAATAGCAAGAAAAGAAGCAACAAAGAGGCTAATACGAACAGCAAGAATAAAAAGCAGGATGTTTATCATAAATCTGGTACGGCCTTTATCTGAAGAGGTTGACGGATTATGTTTTAATGGATGGTAGGAAGGGAGAGATAATCCGGTTACGTGTGTTGGAATCGATTTTGGCAAGACTTTTTTAAAGCGAAGAAACAAAAGGCCGACCAATAAAAGTAATCCGAGTGTTGCCGGAACAAACATCATTGCCGCTTGCATATACAAACTCATATCCACGATTTTAAGTGCGATGAGGTTGACTATATTACTGACGCCAATCGGTGCACTTGAAGCAGTTGCAATAACGGCGCCTGAAAGTAAATAAGGAATTTTTTGATTGTTTTTTAAGCCCATATTATTTAATAACATGATCAGAATTGGAGTAGTAATTAATATGCTGCCATCGTTGTTGAAAAAAAGTGTCATCAGAAAGCATAATAGGTTTACATACCAGAATAGCCGAATACCTGAACCTTGTGCTTTTTCGGCCAGTTTCTCGGCTACCCAATTAAAAAATCCAAAGCTTTCTAGTACAATTGCCATTACAATCGTTGCTATAATGGTAATGGCTGCTCCACTGATTGTTTCTGTAATAATTCCGAGGTCGCTTAAAGGGACGCTTCCACATAGTATTACGATGATCGCACCTATTGTTGCTGGTATAGCTTCATTAAGGCCCCTTGGTCTCCAAAGGATGAATAAAAGAGTTGCAAAGAATGTTAAAATCGTTATCCAAACCATTAGTTTGATATTTCACTCCTTTCATTCGTGGCATATATTAAATCTGATTTCCGCGTTAGTCCCTCCCTTCCATTTATCACGCTAATGATGTTGTATTGTAAGTATATGTACCCGGAATTCTGTCTGCTTTAGGTCTGTACCCGTTTTTAAATAATTCCGCTATAATCTATCCACAAATACCTAGTAAATAAAAGATTGAAAATTCGTCGAAAATAACTTACCATTGAGTACGGTGATGAAAATTTGTATATTAGTATAATTTTTAAAATAGAAGGGAAGTCATCATGGATCGTTCAAAAGGATTAGGGCTTTGGATATTAACCGCTTTGGTGGTAGGAAATATGGTAGGCTCAGGAATATTCATGTTACCCCGTACA
>JAEWMK010000112.1 GCA_023457235.1 Bacillota bacterium | reverse complement strand
CCCCTGTATCTGTCAATGAAAAGAAAGAATTCGTGCGCTGGTTTTTAAATCATTATCAATTAAAAAGACGGGAATGTGTGTGGATCTTGAATTATTTAATGAGCCATGACCAACTGATGAAGAATGTTCATTTTGTCGAACAGGCTGCATATTGTCCAAGAGGAATCATCATGTCAACTCATTGTGTGGATGATGTACCGTTTCGATTTTATAAAGATAATGTAATGACAACCGATGCAGAAAAATCCTTTCATGACATTCGCTTAAATCGTGATCAAGACATCTACATTCAACTCAATTTCAAATCATCTTTTTCTTGCTCAAATTATGTTGCAGTACTGGAGGAAAATAGGTTTATCCCAAACCATCTTCAGGTTAATGAAAAAGATCAGCAGCTAGCTCAAAAATTTCTGGATGAATCTTTACGAACTTTCCAGAGAGAGAAGCTTCTCGCGCAAATCGATGAGGCTTTGGACAAATTAGATTTTGATAAGTTTATGCATCTTTCCGCACGTTTAAATTCATTGCTGGAATGCCAGAATACTTCCTCGATTTAGAGGAAGGTTTTTTTTTTTCTAAAAAAGTGTTTTAATATAAGAAAAGCGGAAGCGACCTGTTTAGCGACGTATGGACTGGAGCGCATCGACTGAGATAAAGGAAACACGATGAGTGATAACGAATCGATGTTGACTTATCGTAGGGAGGTGAGCGAAGTTAACTAGTCGCTGGGCGCTGGAGCTAGACAGTTAAAGGGGGAAACCATATGAAATGGGTTAGTGCGGATATTGAAATGTACATGAAAGCAAGAGAATACATAGACACAGTTATTGTACCACTTATACCGATTACGTTTAAAGGAGACATGATTCCTACTGTCGAGATGGGGGAATTTATATCGATTCTAGCTTCTGAGCTTGAAAGAGAATATAAAGGCAGACTTATCGCCCTACCGGCTTTTACATATTTAAGTGAAGAGGAACCAGCCACATTAATAAACAGAGTTAATCTATGGAATAATACTTTACTGCAAGATGGTATTAAAAATGTCGTACTATTAACATCGGATCCTGATTGGAAGCTGAATGAAAAAGATGTACAAGCTACCTTGCTTTGGGTTCCTTCCGTATCTTTTAAAGATCTGGATAAAAAATACATAGAACAAATGGTAAAATCACAGATGAAGTCGATCCAATCATTTGTTATCAATCTGTGGAAAAAAGAGAACTGAAGCTAATTTTGCCCCTGATTTTCGACAGATTTTATTGACCAAAGGACAAGTTTGCGCTATCATGAGTATGTCCTAGTAATATGTGTGTTTATTAATGATTTGTCCGGATGGACTATCCTGTTAATAGAGGGGGGAAAAGAATGAGTAAGGGAAATAAAGTAACAAGACGTCAATTTCTTAGCTATACACTAACAGGTGTTGGTGGATTTATGGCAGCGGGCATGCTTACTCCAATGGTGCGTTTTGCGATTGATCCGGTGTTAAAGCCAGCTTCTGAAGGTGAATTTGTTGCAGTAGTTGAGGAATCCAAAATTACATCTGAACCACAGCGTTTTGACTTTACAGTTCGTCAAGTTGATGCATGGTATGAGTCAGATGTAACAATGTCAGCATGGGTTTATAAGAAAGATGATGGCAACATTCAAGCGATGTCACCAGTATGTAAACATTTGGGCTGTACTGTAACTTGGAATGATCCAAAAGCTGCAAACCAATTCTACTGTCCATGTCATGATGGCTTATATGAGAAAGATGGAACAAACGTACCAGGTACACCACCGCTTGCACCATTAGATCTTTATGACCACAAACTTGAAGGCGGAACTTTATATCTAGGTAAAGCTAGACCACGAGCATAGGAGGGGCGTAATAAATGCTTAATAAAATTTATGATTGGGTAGATGAGCGTTTAGATATTACGCCGGTGTGGCGTGATATTGCTGACCATGAAGTACCTGAGCATGTTAACCCTGAACATCACTTTTCAGCATTTGTATACTGTTTTGGCGGTCTTACATTCTTCATAACTGTCATCCAAGTTTTATCCGGAATGTTCTTAACAATGTACTATGTTCCAGATATTAAAAATGCTTGGGAATCAGTATACTATTTGCAAAATGAAGTGGCATTTGGTGTAATTGTGCGCGGAATGCATCACTGGGGAGCAAGTTTAGTAATTGTTATGTTATTTTTACACGTTTTACGTGTGTTTTTCCAAGGAGCTTATAAAAAGCCACGTGAATTAAACTGGGTAGTAGGCGTATTAATTTTCTTCATTATGTTAGGTCTTGGTTTTACAGGATACCTATTACCATGGGATATGAAAGCATTATTTGCAACAAAGGTAGGTTTACAGATTGCAGAGGCTGTTCCATTACTTGGACCTTCAATTAAAACATTGTTAGCAGGTAGCCCTGAAATTGTTGGTGCACAAACATTAACGCGTTTCTTCGCAATCCATGTATTCTTCCTGCCAGCAGCTTTATTTGGTTTACTGGCTGCCCATTTCATTATGATTCGAAAGCAAGGTATTTCGGGTCCATTGTAAAATACATATGTAACATAAGGGAGGGAAGACGATGCATCGCGGAAAAGGTATGAAATTCGTTGGGGATTCACGTATATCTGCTGAAAGAAAACCCAATGTACCGAAGGATTATTCCGAATATCCAGGGAAAACAGAGGCATTTTGGCCGAATTTCCTTTTAAAAGAATGGTTGATCGGATCTGTATTCTTAGTTGGTTACCTTTGTTTAACCATTGCACATCCATCACCATTAGAGCGTATAGCTGATCCGACTGATACAAGCTATATTCCATTACCAGACTGGTATTTCTTATTCTTATATCAATTACTTAAATACGAGTATGCATCAGGTCCATACACTGTTATCGGAGCGATGATTATTCCAGGTCTTGCTTTTGGTGCATTACTATTAGCACCTTGGTTAGATAGAGGTCCTGAACGCCGTCCGTCTAAGCGACCAATCGCAACAGGGATGATGCTGCTTGCACTAGCGGCAACTATTTTCTTAACTTGGGAATCAGTAGTTAACCATGACTGGGAAGCTGCTGCGCAACAAGGGAAAATTGTTGAAACAGTTGAATTTGATGCAGAAGATCCAGGCTATAAAGCTCTTGAAGCAAGTGGCTGTTTAAGCTGTCACGGTGCGGATATGACTGGTTCACCAGCAGCACCTGGTTTAACAGAGACTGGCGCTACACTATCTGCTGAAGAAATAGCTGATATCGCTGTTAACGGACGTGACACAATGCCTCCAGGAATGTTCAAAGGTTCTGATGAAGAACTTAAAGCACTTTCTGAGTTTATCCACGGTCTAAGTGCAAAATAATGTTACACACAATAAAAGCTGACTTTCAGTAGAAGGTCAGCTTTTTTTTACTATTTTTTAATTACATCCTTAATTCGGAGTTGAGTTTATGAAGTTCTTAATCCACTTTTTGGGAATGCGTCCAATTTTATTGCTACTTCTAGTCATTAATATCTTTGGTACGATTTGGGGTTACATCTGGTACGGATGGCAATTAGCGGAAACACCTCCCCATTTTCTTCTCTTCGTTCCTGATAGCCCTACAGCGAGTTTATTTTTCGTATTTGTATTAATTGCCTTTTTATTGCGACAAAATTGGCCGTTAATAGAAGCATTAGCAATCGTAACCCTTTTTAAATATGGGATTTGGGCAGTTGTAATGAATTTATTAGTTTTAAAGGTTGAAGGCGGCCTACCATGGGAGGGATATATGTTAATTGCCTCGCATTTTGCGATGGCTGTTGAAGGTCTGTTGTACGCATCATATTACCGCTTTAAAGCCTGGCATTTATTAGTAG
>JAEWMK010000111.1 GCA_023457235.1 Bacillota bacterium | reverse complement strand
CGAGTCTCCCTATTTTATTCCTGATGACGATATATTGTCTGCGTTAAGAGTGGCTGCCTTATCAGGAATTGATGTTAGGATCATTCTCCCAAGTAAGCCGGATAAACGTCTTGTTTTTTATGCGTCTAGATCCTACTACACAGAGTTATTGGAAGCGGGCATTAAAGTATATGAATATAGCAATGGATTTTTACACAGCAAAATTATCATCGTAGATCAAGAGCTTGCCTCTATTGGCACATCAAATATGGATATGAGAAGCTTCCATTTGAATTTTGAAGTAAATGCCTTTTTATATAGGACAAAAAGCGCGGAGACGCTTGTTAACGATTTTCTCAACGATATCGAAATTTCAAAGGAAGTATTATTAGCAGAATATAAGGAACGCCCGAAATTACATCGGCTCCATGAATCAACCGCCCGCTTGTTTTCACCTTTATTATGATTTCAAGGTGTCCAGAGAGCAAAAAAATATAAAAACATTGCAGGAAAACTACTACTTTTGTCGAAATAATATGACAGAAAGGAGTGGTTTTTTTGTTATTAGCGATAACAGAAAGTGGCCGAACAATTTCCTTAGTTGAAAAATGGGAAAAACAACAGCTGCTTCACATTACCGAAAGTGAACGAATTCTTTGTCCTGCTTGTAAAGAAAAAGTCCAATTGAAAAAAGGAAACAAGCGAATATGGCATTTTGCCCATATATCAAAAATGAATTGTGAAATACAGCTTGAAAATGAATCTGAATACCACTTAAAGGGGAAAATTCAGCTTTATGAGTGGTTAACAACCCAAGGGATTGACGTAGAGGTTGAAAAATACCTGCCCCAAATCAAACAGAGACCAGATTTATTTTTGACGTGGGGAGACCGCAGTTATGCACTTGAATTTCAATGTTCCACTATTGAAAGCACTGTATTACTTAAACGAACAAAAGTCTATCTTCGTGAAAATATTACCCCAATTTGGATTTTAGGTGGAAATCGCTTAAAAAGAAGCTCCGAAAACATTCTAAAACTCACTGCATTTGACCTGCTTATGACAAACTCATCACATAACAAAACGCTCTCACTTATCTACTATTGTCCCGCAACAAGGCAATTTTCTATTGTATCGTCGCTGACACCATTTTCTCCAATAAACTTTTTTGCCTCCGTTGACTTTTTCTTACCGACCCAAATTTATTTTCCTGAAATAATAAGTTTGAGAAGGAATTATAAAATTCCAAGTGAACATATTTGGCTTTCAATGAAAAGCCGTTGGCGAAAAAACACCTATTTATTTGCTGATGATTCCGTTAAAAGAATATTTTATGAAAATCGACTTCCGTTAAGTTTGGTTCCCGGTGAAGCGGGAATTCCAGTAGAATCAATGATTTGGATTAGAACGGAACCTATTATTTGGCAGGGTTGGATTTTACTTGAATTTATCATACCTCTTAAGGTTGGTGGGACCATATCTTTTCAAGAAATTTTTCAAAGCTTTAAAGCGAAAGTCAAACAGAGCTTTTTTATAATAAGACAGCTTCCTTCGTTAAGGGATAGCCATTATTCATTTGCTATTATGGATTACTTACAGCAATTGGAGAAGCTCGGTATCATTGAAAGAGATTTTAGGGAACGATCCAGCTTTCGGAAAAATACTGTATTGATTTTACCAAAAAATGTAGAGGAGGCGTGTAGACTTGATAGGATATTGCTTATGAAACTATATAAAAAAAGTAATAATTAAATTATGTAAAGTATGGAAAATGTGTCCAATTTCTGAACATTGAAAAAGGTGTGATTTACATCACACTCCCTTACGGTGAAGTTCATTTATGATAACGGTGTGATGCTCATCACTGTGATTTACATCACACTGATGTTGTAAATATGGGAATATAAAAGGGAGTGTGTAATGATGTATTGTCACCAATGTATGCAAGTTGCACCAGGCGGCTGTAAGGTAGTTGGAGTATGTGGAAAGGATGAAACAATTGCAAGCTTGCAAGATATTATGATATTTGGATTAAAGGGAATTGCAGCTTATCGCACCCATGCAAGACAATTAGGTTACATAGATGAGTTTGTTGATCGAACTACCCATGAAGCATTATATATGACTTTAACAAACTCAAACTTCAATGTTCAGGAGCATATTGATATGGCGATGCAGGTGGGTCAAGCAGCAGTAAAAATAATGGATTTACTTGACAACGCTCATGTTAATCGACTCGGTATTCCGGAGCCTGTCCGTGTTTCACAGAACAAAATTGAAGGCAAATCTATCGTTGTAACTGGACATAATCTTTTCGCATTGAAAGAACTATTAAAACAAACTGAAGGCAAAGGCATCAATGTTTATACACACTCCGAAATGTTGCCGGCACACGGCTATCCAGAACTTAAGAAATTCAGCCACTTAAAAGGAAATATCGGAAAGGCATGGTATGATCAACGCCGTTTATTCGAAGAATTCCCAGGTGCGATCCTTGCTACAACGAACTGTGTTATGCCGATTAAAGGTACTTATGCCGACCGTATGTGGTCCTATGAAGTTACAGGATTGGAAAATGTCGCTAAAATCACGAATGATGATTTCAGTCCATTAATTGAAAGAGCACTGGAATTACCTTCAGTCAATATTGACTCTGAGGAAACTTTATTAACAGGTTTTCACCATGAAACAGTGATCGGATTAGCACCAGAAGTAATTCAAGCTGTTAAAGACGGCAAGATCAAGCGTTTCTTCGTTATCGCTGGCTGTGATGCACCAGGTAAAGGTGGAGAATATTATCGTGAGCTTGCTACCTCACTGCCAAAAGAAACGGTTATTTTAACAACATCATGTGGAAAGTTCCGTTTTAACGATGTCGATTACGGCTTCGTCCCAGGAACGGAAATCCCACGTTATATAGATTTAGGTCAATGTAATAACTCAGGTTCCACAGTAAAAATAGCTCTTGCCTTAGCAGATGCTTTCGGCTGCGAGGTTAATGACCTGCCTGTAAGCATTGTACTATCATGGTTCGAACAGAAAGCAGTTGCGATTTTACTAGGATTATTTAGCCTTGGAATCAAGGATATTCGCATTGGACCGAAAGCTCCAGCCTTTATCAACGAAGGAGTTCTCGATGTATTAGTAAATACATTTGGGTTAAAACTAATCGGGGAAGCCCAAGAGGATATGGAAGCGATGATGGCATTATCAGCAGCAAACTAATCAGCTACTGATGAAAAAAGCACTTTAATAGTGCTTTTTTACGTTTCTCTAAAGTTTTATTTTTCACCTTGAATGATATACTATTTATATAGGAAAAATTTTCATATGGAGGTATTATCATGACTGAACAAGCGAAGCCAAAATCCTTGCCAAAGCGGGACGAATTACAGGTCGAAGATACATGGCGACTAGAGGATATTTTTCCGTCTGATGATGATTGGGAAAAAGAGTTTAAAGCAATCAAAGAATTAATTCCATCAATTGAAGCGTATCGAGGTAAACTTGGAGAATCAGCTGAAACTTTATATAAGGCTTTAGATACACAATATGAGATATCCAAAAGGTTAGGAAAGCTCTATACGTATGCCCATATGCGCTATGACCAGGATACAACAAATTCGTTTTATCAAGGTTTAAACGACCGTGCTGAGAATTTATTTACACAGGCAGGCAGCGCTTTCTCCTATATGGATCCGGAAATCTTATCACTGGATGAGGCGAAAATCCAATCCTTCATTAACGAGAATAATGATTTAAAGCTATATAAGCATATTTTAGATGAACTGAATCGCAGCCGACCCCATATCCTTACTGCAAGTGAGGAAGCAATCCTTGCCGAGGCATCAGATGCTTTGGGAAATGCAAGTACAACATTTGGGATGCTAAACAATGCAGATATAAAGTTCCCAACGATTAAGGATGAAGATGAACATGAGGTTGAAGTAACTCATGGACGTTACATCCGCTTTTTGGAAAGCAGTGACAGACGCGTAAGAGAAGATGCCTTTAAAGCCGTTTATGATACATACGGTAAATTTAAGAATACATTTGCAAGTACATTAAGCGGCAATATTAAAAAGGATAACTTTTATGCTCGGGTTCGTCATTACGAAACGGCCCGAGAGGCTGCTCTCGACAGCAATAATATTCCGGAAAGTGTCTATGATACATTAGTAAATACGATTCAT
The DNA here is from genome assembly GCA_023457235.1 of Bacillota bacterium. Classification (GTDB taxonomy): domain Bacteria; phylum Bacillota; class Bacilli; order Bacillales; family Bacillaceae_J; genus Schinkia. The sequence continues at coordinate 3,943 of JAEWMK010000111.1, read as the reverse complement.
GAACATTTACCATTGCTACATCGCTACATAGCTTTAAGGAAAAAAGTACTTGGTGTGGATGAACTTCATATGTACGATCTATATACACCACTCGTAAAAGATGTAAAAATGGAAATTCCATTTAATGAAGCGAAGGATATTGTGTTGAAAGGTCTTGCACCAATGGGGGAAGAATACCAAGGCATTCTGCAAGAAGCTTTCGATAACCGTTGGATAGATGTTCATGAAAACCAAGGTAAGAGAAGCGGGGCATATTCGTCAGGGGCCTATGGAACAAATCCATATATCTTGTTAAATTGGCAAGACAATGTGAATAATGTTTTTACATTGGCACATGAATTAGGGCATTCTGTTCATAGCTACTATACAAGAAAATTCCAAGCCTACCCGTATGCAAACTATTCAATCTTCGTAGCAGAGGTTGCCTCTACTTGCAATGAATCATTATTGAATGATTACATGCTAAAAAATGAAGATGACAAAGAGAAGAGGCTCTATATTTTAAACCATTATTTAGAAGGCTTCCGCGGAACGGTTTTCCGCCAGACGATGTTTGCTGAATTTGAACATCTTATTCATGAAAAGGCACGTGAGGGCGAAGCGTTGACAGCGGATTTATTCACATCCTTGTATTATGATTTGAATAAGAAATACTTCGGCGACGATATCGTGGTTGATGAGGAATTTGGTCTGGAATGGGCGAGAATTCCGCTTTTTTATTACATCTATTATGTTTACCAATATGCAACCGGCTTTAGTGCAGCGGCAGCTTTATCTAAGCAAATTTTAGAAGAAGGTGAGTCCGCAGTAAAGCGCTATATCGATGAATTTTTAAAAGCGGGAAGCTCAGATTACCCAATAGAGGTATTAAAACGTGCCGGGGTGGATATGACTTCAAGTGAGCCAATTGAGCAGGCACTTAAAGTGTTTGAGGAAAAACTGACTGAAATGGAACAATTATTAAATAGCTAATTCATTATCAAAAAGGGGCTGTTACAGTCCCTTATCCTTTTAATGATTTACGTTTGCCCCCTCTAAAGTGGTTGCGGTTATTCCAACAATGAACGGTAAATAAAATGGAAAGAAACATTGGGATGACGGAAAAGAAAACCGGTATGATCCTCATTAGTCCCAATAAGTAAATGCAAAAGGAAACAAAAACAAAAATGAACGCAAAGACAAACAGAAATTTATTCATTGTACAAAACCTCCTCCACTATCATCGTATGTCGTACTGTAATAAATTTATTCATTATTAGAAAGTGACAGTTTTGTGAAATACGTAACAAACTTATTGTGCATTAAGTCGAAAATTGTTAATATAAGTTTGTAAAGTTAATCACAAACAAACATAACCCCTTTGTTTGACCGTGAAACTTTCTCCCACCCCCCTGTCGAATGAGACGTAAAAAGAAGGTTAGGCATCCCTCCTAGCCTTCTTTTTATTTTCCTTTATTCAAAAAAAATGATCGAGAGCCATCATGTCTGAAGTGTCTCAATCATTGCTATTTAAATATCTCCAAAACGTTCCGTATTTTACAGGAACCCGCTCAACCGCTTGTTTTAGAAGCAGCTTTTTCATCTCTTTTTCGACTTCCTGACAGGATAGATTATAGACAACAGCAATTTCTTTTGTTGCAACAAACTTAAAATAGTCCAAAAAATCCTCAAGGGGGGGCAGAGTTCGCGAAATGGGCTTTCTTTGTAAAATTTCCTCCAACACCTGAACATATATTTCGTAAGGATAAGCTCCAGAAAGCTTAATTCCTTCCTCTTCGATATTTTCATTATTGAAGAAAACAAAGGTAGGGCTCTCGTCAACATCCATCTCTCTTGTAATCTTTAAGTCGCATTGAAAGGCTTTACAGGCGGCTTCAGAAATTAAGTCCTTCTTAAATTCCTCTACATCAAGGCCGGCATCCCGTGCAATCCTAATCAGGATCTCCTTCTTTGTAATATTTTGTTTTTCAAGAAAGAGTACTTCTTGCAGCTTTCGTAAAAACCTGAGACCAGCTTTTTTTCCTTGAAGTTCAGCAGCTTTCACTGCCACTGAAGCTGTCGATGGTTTTGATATAGGATCTTCAAACCACACATCTCCATCACAGGACATGCCTGACCTCGTTGCTGTCCGTTCCCAAACCTTTGCGATTTCAGATGGAGCTTTTTTTGAAATATTTAAAGACGTTAGACGTCCTGTTAATACGTGCCTAATACTTAATTTATCGCCAAATTCTATTAGTAATTTTTTTAGTACAGGTTCTAATGCCCAACACTCGGGACATAGAGGGTCAATAAACACATAAATTTCGATAGGTTTGATACAAAAGTTTTTCCAGCTGATATTTGTTGCTTCATTTTTGCTGGTACCCGAACTGTTAAGCATGAATATCTCCTTTCTGTTCAGGAAATGATACTTATATTTTAGCAATGCAAGTAGGTTCGGGCAAATATTGTGCTTCTAAAGATTTTTCCATTGTTTAGGATTTTAGACAAGATTGTTTTTGAAGTTAAATGTTATAATATGAATTGGACTGACTATATTATGGAAATTGAAACTATTATTTCGGAGTGTGAGAGTTGATTATGCGATTAACGAAAAGCATCCCCAATATGTTTACATTGGGAAACCTATATTGTGGTTTTCTGTCAATCGGTTTTGCCGCCAAAGGGGAATATAAAAACGCAGCGATTTTAATATTAATTGGGATGATGCTTGATAGTATGGATGGGCGATTAGCTAGAATGTTGAAAGCCGACAGCACATTAGGGAAAGAGTTGGATTCCTTAGCCGATATCGTAACATTTGGTGTAGCCCCATCTTTTTTAGTTTACTATACATATTTTTATCATTTTGGAAACTTGGGTTTAATTGTAACCGGATTATTCCCGTTATTTGGAGCTTATCGGTTAGCAAGATTTAATATAAGCTCTAGTAAGTCGTCTCTACATTATTTCATTGGAGTACCAATTACAGCAGCCGGAGGAATTCTCGCATTATTAACCTTGTTCGGAGATAGGATTCCTAACATTATTACAGCAGTCGTATTTACGGCTTTATGCTTTTTAATGGTTAGTAGAATTAGAATACCAAGCTTGAAGGAAGTGCCTTTACCCAAATACGGAACAATTGTTACGATTTTTATTGGATGTCTTTTATATGTCATTTATACGAAAACATATGAGAAATTTCCCTATCTTATTTACATTGCAGGCCCGCTTTATGTAGCCTATTTGGCTTATCGTTTTATAAAAGGAAAAAACAGAAGAGAAGAAATTGATTAAAAAAAGCGGCTTGTGGCCGCTTTCGTTTTTCTATGCATAATAGGAATCTGTTACTTTCTTTACATACGCTTGTGTTTCTTTGAAGGGTGGGATGCCATTATATTTATCAACATTTCCAGGTCCGGCATTATAAGCGGCTAGTGCAAGCTTTAAATCCCCATCGTACTTGTCTAACATTTTTTTCAGATATTTTGTTCCGGCTTCAATATTCTGTTTAGGATCATAGACATTTTCTACGCCAAGCCATTTTGCTGTAGCCGGCATAAGCTGCATTAAGCCCGCAGCACCAGCTTTGCTTTTAGCCAGTGGGTTGAAATTTGACTCATGTTTAATAACAGAGTGAATTAGATTGGCATCAACCCCATATTTTTCAGCAGCCTTTTCGATTATTTCCTTATAATTAGATTGGACATTTGCGTCTTTTACAGCTGGAAATGAATAATTTTGTATTTTAAAATTCGGCTGCAGCGCTTGAAGCTCTTTTAGTGCTAAATTGGTTGGATGGTCTTTATCTTCCGTAACGATTAGGGAAGCCGGATGTCCTTGTAATTTAGCAATCTCCAATTGAAGAAGATCAGAAAAAGGATCATTGCCTTCTTCTGTAATAGAAGCACTTTGATTAAAACTTCTTAATGCCTGAATCTCCATTAATGTTTTTAAA
>JAEWMK010000110.1 GCA_023457235.1 Bacillota bacterium | reverse complement strand
ATTTATAAACGCAATTGAACAAACCCCGATCATTAGAAAGCTGGATATTGAATATTATTACCGTTATATAATCGAAAGAAGTTGGAAATTAAATGAAAAACATGTAAACGGTAAAAACAGGATTCACCTCATTTACATGATCCCAGCTCTATGTATAAAACTAATTAATGCCGATCATGATCAGGAAACGATACAACAAACTGCATTTACCCTGCTGGCCAATGTCAACCAATTTAAGCATCCCTTCTATAAAGCCTATATTTATTTCATCGTAGGAAATGCTCTTAAGGACAATTCATATATACTAAAAGCTAAAGAATTATTTTTAACAAACGATATCACTGATATGGCGGAACTATGTGATGTGGAAAACAATGCATTTTCTAAAGCGATAAAACGAACTAGTAAACTTACATTTAAGCTGTTCGGTAATTTTGAAGTTTATATTGGGGAAAAACAAATTTTCTTTACGAAATGGGAAAGAAAAAAGGCCGAAGAATTGTTGCTTTATTTGTTAGTTCAACCTAATTTACAGGCATTAAAAGACGTCATCATAGATAAATTTTATGCCGATGAGAATTATAAAAAAGCTTCCAATCGACTATATGTCTTGATTCATACGATAAATAATAAAATTAAAAATGTAATAGAGAATGATAAACCTTTTATCTCTATTATGAATGGGTTTGTTAGAATTGATCATAATCAAATTGAGGAAATTGATGTTCTTAATTATTTAAAATTATTATCTGTCGGTCATTTATTGTGGAATGATGACCAAATGGATGCTATCGAGCTTTTTAATAAAGCTCGAAAAATCTATCATAACCAAGTTATAGAAGACGTTTATTATATTCCGTGGTTGGAGCAATTTCGTGAGGATATAAGGCAGAAACATGCAAAAATGCTTCGCTTTCTCTTGAAAAACACTTCAAATGAGGAAGTGATAAACAGCCTTTTTATGGAGTTAATAGAATGTGATCCATTGAATGAAACTTCTATAATACATTATATTACTTATTTACAAGATCATTGTGAGGATCTGAAGGCGAAAGAGGTTTATCAAAAATATGCCCGAACATTAAAGGAGGAATTAGGTTTGGATGTTTCGGCTGAACTAAAATCCCTCATGGATGTGGTCAAATGAATCTTAGAAAAAGGCTTTTATTACTTTATTTTCTCGTTGGTCTTGAAGGCGTAGTCTTCGTCGAATTTCAAAATTATTTTGTATTAGGAAGGTCATGGGAATATATTGTTAAATATAATCTGCCGTTTGTATTATTACAAAATGCCGTTTTTCTAGTGGTCTACTATTTATTTTCCGTAATTAGATTAAAAGATGCCATTCTGCTTGATCAAAATCCGGAAAAATTAGCAACTCTAAGTAGTGATGAAAAAACAAAGCTGTTTCATAAGCTTGTTCACTTTCCAATGGAGATGTTTCGCTTTTCTATTTTGTTTATGATCGTTTTGGCGATTGCCTTCCATATATACGTTGCTTTTTTACTTGAGGAAATCACAATAAAGGTCTTGGTTAACATGTTTATTAGTTTTTTGAGAGAGCAATCAATAGGCATGATCATTACGTTAACGATTATTGCTTTTTTGGGTAAGGCACTTAGACCTACAATTATAAAACTTAATCAACCTTCGATTACATTCATCCATGTATCATTGGTAAAGAAGATCGTTCTAGTATTTTTTTCACTACTTTTTATTTTTATAACTGATTTAGTATGGCTATGTTTAACTGTAAAGGCTCCTGTAGAAATTATTATTTATAAAGTATTAGTTGTGATATTAGTATTGTTGGCATTATCAATACTAAGCATCAGGCTCATTATTTTGGATTCAATAAAATATACCCATGAGGTAGCAGATTATATCGCAACCGCAACAACAGGAGAACGTGAAACACTTCATACTAGGATTCCAGTTACATCTAATGACGAAATTGGCTATTTAGTAGGAAGCTTTAATGAACTGCAACATAAAATCGAGAAATTATATAAAGAGATTGATGATGAATTAAAGCTGGCATTAAAAATCCAAGAAAAACTTGTGCCGCAAACATCCCTCCAATTTGGAGATTATCAGATTACCGGATTATCCTTACCGGTTAAGGAGATGGGTGGAGACTTCTTTGATGTTATCAAATTTAATGATAATAAGCTTGTACTTCTAATTGGAGATGTTTCCGGGAAGGGGCTTCCAGCAGCCTTATTTATGTCTATGATGATAGGGATCGTTCGAATAAAAATTAATAAAAATTCCAAGGATATATCGCCTGCCCATATACTGGACGAAATTAATGTAATGTTAAAACCACTGTTAAATGATGGTATGTATATTAGTGCTGGGTTGGGGGTTATTGATCTTGATACAAGAATGCTAACCTATTCTAGTGCAGGTCATGTATCTCCGATTATTAGAGAATCTGGGATAACGAGGACGATTGATCAATCCTCTTTTCCGTTGGGAATCGATGACAACGAACAGTATTCTGAGGTCGTTTTACCTTTGGATCCATTAGAAGCGATACTTTTATATACCGATGGAATGATTGAACAGCATAATGCTGAAAATTCTATGTATGGATTTGATCGTCTTACTAGTAGTTTTAAAGAAAATTGGGATAAAGACGGCAAGTTATTCCTCGATATTATTAATGATTTTTCAACCGGTAAAGATCGGGAGGATGATATGACAGTCGTTCATTTAAAACGGAATAACTGGAACACAAGGTAGAGGAGAGTATAGGATGAATTTCCCACAATCGCTGAACATGCAAATTCCGAGTGTGTTTGGGGAAGAGAAAAAAGTACTTCAAAAAATGGATGAGTTATTTTCCTCCTTTTCCTTTTTAGAAAAGGATATTCAAGAGTTTAAAGCTGCTGTGGCAGAGGCGTGTATAAACGCTATTGAACATGGGAATTTGGAAAATAAAGATTTACCGATCCTGATTACGATTACACTTACCGAACAAATGGCAGCATGTACGGTTTGTGATAAAGGGAGGGGATTTCCTTCCATAATACAAACGGATTTTAATTTCGATCGTGGCTGGGGCTTGAAGATTATTGAATCTTTCGTTGATCATTGGATGATCGACAAGCCTTTAGTTGATGGTTTTACATTTTGTATTTCATTGGAGAAAAGGTTTAACAATCTTAAAGGCTAGGAGTTGTTAAAATGGAAGAAGAATTGATCATTATCAGCGAAGTAATGAACAATACATTGCTGATTACCTTAAAAGGTGATCTTACAAAAACATCTGGTGAAAAATTACTGAATTTTCATCAATGGGAACAGGGTTTGCCTAATAACCTTTCTATATTCATTATCAATTTTGATGATGTACACTATATAAACAGTGCCGGTATAGCATACTTGATTCGACTTTGTCGATTGTTAGATGGAAATCATATTACAATGAGGGCGTTTGGGCTCGAATATCATTATGAAAAAATGTTTAGTATCGTTGGTCTATCCAGGTATTTGTCACATTACCCAAGTCAATGGGCTGCCGTTGAAGGAATCGAAAATATAAATAAAAATTAAAATTTTCAAATTTATTGAAACCTTTTCTTACTTAGTTTCGTCTATATTAATTGTAGGAAAATATTGGAGGAGGGATTTTTAAAATTGTCTATTAAAAAGGTTGGAGCTATTTATGTGTCATCGGCCCTTGCTTTATCAGCATTGATGCCGATCAACAATGTTCAGGCTGAGGTAAAAAGCGTTACGTTAACAGAGCAGGGAGTGCAGGGAGCTAGCGGACAGTCTTCGGAAGCGTCGATTCTAGATGTTGATAAGGAAAAATTAATTGCTAGAGTAAAAGAATTGTTCCCTAATTTATTTAATACGGTGAGCAGCAAAGATTTCAATGTCAGTTTTAACCCATCAAGAGCAGGAGTGGGGATGGAAACGTACGATTTGCATTTTTATAAGGAAATGGGCGCAGGGAAGCAAATCAATGGCCATTTCTCATTCACAGGTAAAGATTTGGCATTAATTTCTTTCTATTACGATCCTGCGGATAAAAAGGATGCCTTATTCCCTGCAAAGGTAACGAGGGAAGAAGCACAAAAAACAGCAACAAAGTTTTTAGAAAAATTAAAACTTAATGGCCAATATCAATTGTCAGACGAAAACATGGACTATTATTCGAATATGAATCGGCCATTAACTGAACCTGTTTTGTATCATTTTACATATGATAAGCTTGAAAACGGGATTCCTGTTCAATATAGGAACGCCAGCATCACTGTACTTGGAAACGGGGAAGTGACACAGTTTTATATTGGTTTCATGACTGAAAATAAGGCCAATTTCGAAAGTAAAAATAATGTAATTGCAAAGAATGATGCATTACAAATTCTGAATGACAATCTTCAACTTGACTTGCGTTATTTAGTGGATTATGACTATTTAAATGACAAAGCATCGGTTAAACTTACTTTTGTACCGGACCCAGCGATCACCGGAATTCATGCAAAAACAAAAGAGTTTAAAATCGGCGAAAAGTTCTACAAAGATTTACCGAAAAAGCAAGAAATCAAAATGCTTACGAGCCAATCAACAGGAAAATCAGGCAATACGCTTTCCAAGGAAGAGGCAAAAGTATTAGCAGAAAAAATACTTAAGCCTAAAAAAGATAATGTTAAACTGGCGATTGAAGGAATTGAAGAGACCGAACGTGATGGAGTAAAAATATACAGTATCCACTTTATGTATTATGAAGGGTCAGGTGGATCTGGTTCATCACTGGAGATCAATAAAGAAACAGGTGAGATTCTAAATTACCATAATCAAAATCGTGACTTTTATTATTACATGGACCCACAAGAAATGAAAGATGTAAAGCCTAAGATTACTGAAGATCAGGCATTAAAGAAAGCGATGGAGTATTTGAAGCAGTATGCACCATCTAACCTAAATCAATATGCTTATCCATTAGATGGAACGGATAGTGGCTACCGCAAAGATGGGAATGAATATTACTTCAACTTTCCGCGCATCAAAGACGGGATTATCGTAAGTGGCAATGGAATCGGTGTTAGTGTTTCTGCAGAAGATGGTGAGCTTTATTCTTTGAATGTGAATTACAATAAAGTGACCGATTGGCCAGATGTAACTAAAGCGATTGACCGTGAAAAAGCATTGGAGGCGATAAAAGGAAATCTCGATGTGAAACTGATGTATACAGCGAATTCTCCAATGGGAGATGAAGAATATCGTTTAGTCTATACGGTTAATCAAAAAGATGTTACTACTTATTTCAATGCAATCAGCGGTGCATGGGAAAAATATTCCTATGCAGGTGAAAACACAGCAAAAGAAAAGCCAATAATCACCCACTCTTGGGCCGGCGAGGAATTAAACTTCTTGCTT
>JAEWMK010000109.1 GCA_023457235.1 Bacillota bacterium | reverse complement strand
GCGTTGTTCTGTTCCAAGAGAACAATTAAGAATAACATCTAAATTACCAGGTCGCTATCAATCTTATGAGAAGGCTGTTATTACAATCGAGGAATCTTTATACCGCGCAAATTTGGATTATTATGATTTATATTTGATTCATTGGCCTAATCCAAAGCAAGGCCTGTATGTAGAAGCGTGGCAAGCCATGATTGATGCTAAGGAAAAGGGTCTAATTCGCTCAATTGGGGTTTGCAATTTCCTCCCTGAACATATCGAGCGTTTAGAAAAAGAAACAGGGGTGAAGCCAAGCATTAATCAAATTGAATTACATCCGTTCTTTAACCAAGTGGAACAAAGGAAGTACCACGAAGAGAAAAACATTGCAACCCAATCGTGGAGTCCATTAACAAGAGGATTTAAAGAATTGCAAATAGATAGGCTGCAAAAAATCGCCGACCAGCATAATAAGACGATTGTTCAAATTGTTTTACGCTGGCATTATCAACTTGGTGCAATTTCCATTCCAAAATCCGCTTCACCGGAACGCCAGTTAGAAAATATATCAATATTTGACTTTAGCCTAGATGAGACAGAAATGAATATGATTTCAGAATTAACCCGCCCTGATGGCAGAATTAATAACCAAGATCCGGCTGTATATGAGGAATTTTAAAGGAATTTAACCTATGGTATCTTTTCACATCACCTATTATAATAAGGGATGTGATTTTTTTTGATTAAACCTGATAATCCTCATTTGACAACTTGGTTTTAATAGGGTAATATTTTCGAGTATACGAATATAGTAAAATATTAAACTGTTTAATTTTCAAAAAGGAGAATTAAGATGAATAACGGACTTATCATTGTAAACGTAGTTGTTTTTCTTTTGTTGATTGGTGCATTAATTATTATGCAAAAAAAGCATATTTCTTTTTCTAAACGTGTATTTACAGGTTTAGGATTAGGTATTGTCTTTGGATATGTCCTTCACGTGATTTATGGGGCAGATTCCGACGTCATTTCTAAAACGATTGATTGGTTGAGTATTGTTGGTACTGGCTATGTTAAATTATTACAAATGGTTGTAATGCCGCTTGTTTTCATCTCCATTGTTGGAGCCTTTACAAGAATAAAAATTACAAAAAATCTTGGGAAAATCAGTTTCCTTGTCATTGGACTTTTATTATTTACAACTGGAATTTCAGCAGCCATAGGAATTGGTTCAACAATCGGCTTTGGGCTTGATGGTATTCAATTGACAGAAGGTGACGCTGAAGCAAGTCGTAATGCAGAACTTGTAGATAGAGTTGTTCAAGTTGAAGGTATGACGATCCCGCAGCAAATTCTGCAAATGATTCCAAACAACCCATTTGCGGATTTGACAGGAGCTCGTCCTACTTCAACAATCGCTGTCGTTATTTTTGCAGCCTTCATTGGTGTTGCGTTCCTGGGTATAAAACGGAAACAACCGGAGGAAGCTGAATTATTTGCGAAAATTATTAATTCGTTGTATGCAATCATCATGAGAGTCGTTACATTAGTTCTCCGCTTAACTCCATATGGAATTTTAGCGTTGATTACAAAAGTAGCTGCTACAAGTAATTATGAAGCGATCGTTAACCTTGGAACATTTGTTATTGCCTCCTATGTGGCGTTAATTTTAATGTTCATTGTTCATCTTATCATGCTTTCAATGGCAAAATTAAATCCTGTTCTTTATGTGAAAAAGGCAATGCCTACTTTAACATTTGCTTTTACATCACGTTCAAGTGCTGGAACACTGCCATTAAATATTAAGAGCCAAACAAAAGATTTTGGTGTTTCTGAAGGAATAGCCAACTTTGCTGGTCCATTCAGCTTAACAATCGGACAAAATGGTTGTGCGGGTATCTACCCAGCAATGCTTGCAGTTATGGTAGCACCGACAGTAGGTATTAACCCATTGAATCCGTCATTCATTCTTTCATTGATTTTAGTCGTTATGATTAGTTCCTTTGGTGTTGCCGGTGTCGGTGGTGGAGCGACATTTGCATCATTGATCGTATTGTCAGTAATGGGTCTTCCAATTGAAATTGTAGGATTGTTGATCTCTGTTGAACCATTAATTGATATGGGTCGTACAGCCTTAAATGTTAGCGGCGGTATGACGACTGGAATTTTAACAAGCAGAATCACCGGTGAGTTCGAAGAAGAAGTATATCAACAAAAAGAAATTGTTGAAGCATAAGTAAATAACTTAAGACAAGAACTAGACCTACGCTTTATATATGAGTGGGGCTAGTTTTTTGTTTTGTTAGTGGATTTCCTGGGTAAGCGCAGGAATTGACATATTGTCGGGGGAAATAAAAGAATTCGAGTTAGTGAGCTCTGAATCTATCAAAAATTGTAAGTTTTTGAGTTTTTGTTGAGTGTATCATATGATAGCAATAGGATATAGAAATGATATCAAAATGATAGCAATAGCTACCTAACTAAAAAAACCTTTGTAGTGATTAAATGATAAGAATATTTAAAAAATAACAAAACTATAATAATAGTGCAATACATTCTACTGATGGAAGGAGGTGTAATCATGGGATTACGTTTCCTTAAAATCTCCGTTGTATATTTTACGATTGCTGTCCTAATTGGACTTGTAATGGGAATTATTCATAACTTCACACTAACTTCTGTCCACGCACATTTTAATCTTTTAGGTTGGGTTTCTATGGCTCTTTTCGGAATTATTTACTGTATTTTTCCTAGTGCGGGCGAAACAAAGTTAGCCAAAGCCCATTTTTGGCTGCATAATATCGGCTTACCACTAATGCAAGGTGCGTTGTTTATTGTGCTTGTAACAGGAAATCCAGGGTTAACAATTGTAACCATTATTGGGTCAATACTTGTAGTTGTTGGCGTAATACTATTTACTATCAATATTTTAAATCTAAAAGCGAACCAAAACCGCATTTCTAATTAGTGTTTAACAAATTTTAAAAAAAGTTCCCTAGACTCGAGGGAACTTTTTTAATTTTTTGAGAGAAACTAATGATATACATAAAAATGATAAAATAAAGCAAAAATGCGATTTGGTAAAGGAGCTAGATACAAAATGGACGGTATTTTAGCTAGTTATTATTCAAAAGCTATTGAACGGGCAAAAACCATGGTCCTGGATGATATTGATAAATATCTTGAGACAAAAGAAGATATCCCTTCCTATGAACAATACGTTCGGGAAAGGGGTCAATTTATTGACCAGATTTGGTTGAACGCCTGGCTTAATTCAACAGCTAGCCATGCTTCTCTAAATGAAAAAGTTTCTTACTTAACTAATAGAGGCTTTGAAATTGAGGAAGGTAAAAGAAAATTAATTAATCAAATGTTTCGTAACGAAATTCGTGAAGAAAAACCATTTGATGTTATTAGCTGGCTCGATGAGAATTTTTTAAATCAAAAGGAAGTTTGGATTCAACGATATAAGGAAGTAAGGAAAAATTATTTAAGTAGAAAATCTCTGCAAATGGAACGAGAATCAAAAAGAAAAATGTTTTTGAAGCTTGAATATCATATTGAACAGTTGTTGAGTGAATATTATGAGGAGTTTTACTTATATATTCGATTTTTACTTGGCAGTCAGCTTGCGATAGAGATTGAAAATCAAGGGTTAATCCAACCAATGGAGGATGTTACGTTTTCTTCTTATTTATACGATGAGCAAGAGTCAGCTTATCACAATTATCGATTTGATGAAGAAATAACCGAAAAATATGAACGATTGATCTCGACCTATTTATTTGATTTCGGTCCTAATTGGCTAAAAAATCATCTTCCTTCAAATTTATTTGATGAATACGCCAATTCACTTGGAAAACCACTATCCACCGATATCTTAAAGGAGGTCTCTTTTGAACCGCTTGATGATCTTAGCTATGAAATTTTTGAGGATTTGTTAAATGAACTTATGACTGATCTTATCAAACTGATCGATATTCCGTTTGATCTTGAGAAACACCGGGAAATTTTTAACCAAGATCTCATGGAGCGAAAACGAAAAGAAATCGAAGAACAGGAAAAAAGACAACGGCAAAAAGAAGAGGAAGAACGGAGAAAAGAAGAAGAAAAAAGAATGATTGAAGATATTTTCGGTATGGAATACAGTCCGCCACCAGGCCGGAATATCCATTATGTACTTCATGTTGGTGAAACGAATACGGGTAAAACCTTCCAAGCCATTGAAAATATGAAGGCAGCAAGAAGAGGTATTTATTTAGCCCCACTCCGCTTACTCGCGTTTGAAATATATGACAAACTGAATGAAGAGGGCGTACCTTGTTCCTTAAAAACAGGGGAAGAAGAGAAATTGGTAACGGACTCTACACACTATTCCTGTACAGTCGAAATGTTTCATGAGAAAGATTATTATGATGTGGTTGTCATCGATGAGGCTCAAATGCTTGCAGATAAAGATCGGGGATTTTCTTGGTATAAAGCCATTACAAAAGCAAAGGCAAATGAAGTTCACATCATTTGCAGCTTTAATGCTAAATCGATGATTTTAGATTTGCTTGGTGAATCCGATGTCGATGTTTTTGAATATAGAAGGGATATTCCGCTTGAAGTAGAACCTCAATTGTTTCGTCTTACCGATACACGAAAAGGGGATGCGCTCGTCTGTTTTTCAAGGAGACAAGTTCTTGAAACGGCATCAGAACTGCAAAGAGGTAAACGAAAGGTAAGTATGATTTACGGCAGTATGCCTCCTGAAACTAGAAAAAAGCAAATGCAGCGATTTCTTAATGGTGAAACAACTGTTATTGTGGCAACAGATGCTATTGGAATGGGGTTAAACCTCCCGATACGGCGAATTATTTTCTTGGAAAATGAAAAATTTGACGGCACAAGGAGAAGGCGGTTAACTTCCCAAGAAGTTAAGCAAATTGCTGGACGTGCTGGTCGAAAAGGAATTTATGATGTTGGAAAAGTAGCCTTTTATAGTGATCCAAAGAC
>JAEWMK010000108.1 GCA_023457235.1 Bacillota bacterium | reverse complement strand
TTTAACACCTTGTGTATTACGTCCGGTAATTGAAATTGTATCTACAGCCATCCGAATTACGATGCCGCTTTCTGTGATGAGCATTAAATCCTCTTCACCTGTAACTGCTTTAATCGCTGATAATGGTCCATTTTTCTCAGTAATATTACATGTCTTAATACCTTTTCCACCGCGGCTTTGCATACGATATTCACTTATAGGTGTTCGTTTACCGTAGCCATGGCGCGTTACAACTAATACATCTTCTTTTCCTTCGATGATTTCCATACCGATGACATGATCATCTTCATTTAGGTTGATCCCTTTTACACCAGTCGCCAACCGGCTCATTGAACGAACATCAGTCTCGTTAAAGCGAATTAACATCCCATTCTTAGTACCAATCATAATCTCTCGTTGGCCGTCAGTTAGCCCGACAGAGATAACCTCGTCGCCTTCCCTTAAATGAAGGGCAATTAAACCGCCTTTTCGAATATTGGCAAATGAAGATAATGGTGAACGTTTGACAACGCCTTGCTTCGTTGCAAAGAACAAGTACCAATCATCTAAAAATTCCTCAACCGGGATTACAGCATTAATCCATTCATCTTTTTCAATCTCTAATAAATTAATGATAGGAATTCCTTTTGCTGTTCGGCTGTATTCAGGAATTTCATAGCCTTTTAAGCGATACACCTTTCCTTTATTGCTAAAGAAAAGAATTGTATTGTGGGTCGAAGTCGAAAGTAAATGTTCAACAAAGTCATCTTCATTGGTGCCCATTCCTTGTACCCCACGACCACCTCTTCTTTGGCTTCTGTAAGTATCAGCCGGCAATCTCTTAATATAACCTTTGTGGGTAAGCGAAATAACGATGCTTTGCTCTGGGATTAAATCCTCGTCTTCAATCTCGCCAAAGCTGCCGGAAATAATTTCAGTGCGGCGTTTATCGTAAAAACGCTCTTTAATTTCAGTTAATTCTTCACGAATGATATCAAGAACCTTTTCTTCATCAGCTAAAATTGCTTTTAATTCTGCAATAAGCTTAATCAGTTCTTGGTATTCTTCTTCAATTTTCTCACGTTCTAAACCTGTCAGACGCTGCAAGCGCATATCTAAAATCGCTTGTGCTTGCTTTTCAGATAGGTTAAAATTCTCCATTAATCCTTGTCTCGCAATATCCGTTGTTTGTGAGGCGCGGATTAAGGCAATAATTTCATCTATATGGTCTAGAGCAATTCTTAAACCCTCTAAGATATGGGCGCGAGCTTCAGCCTTGCGCAATTCAAATTCAGTTCTGCGGCGTATGATCACAATCTGATGATCAAGGTAATGACTTAACATTTGTTTTAAGTTCAATACCTTTGGATGGCCATCGACAAGGGCAAGCATATTGATACCAAAGCTTGATTGTAATGCCGTCAATTTAAATAAGTTATTTAAAAGAACATTTGCATTCGCATCCCGCTTAACCTCAATCACGATTCTCATACCGTTGCGGTCTGATTCATCACGTAGATCAGATATTCCGTCAATTTTTTTATCATGAACAAGCTCCGCTATTTTTTCAATCAGCTTTGCTTTATTAACCTGGTAAGGTATTTCATTGATGATAATTGTTTGTCTTCCGTTTGCCTTTTCCTCAATAAACGACCTAGCACGGAGAGTAATCGATCCTCTTCCTGTCTCATAGGCTCGGCGTATACCACTGCGGCCTAATATTTGTCCAGCTGTTGGAAAATCAGGTCCAGGTACAATTTCCATTAATTCAGCAATGGTAATGTCACGATTACGGCTAACTGCCAAAACTCCGTCAATGACTTCCCCTAAATGATGTGGTGGAATATTAGTGGCCATCCCTACGGCAATACCTGAAGCTCCATTTACTAAAAGGTTTGGAAATCTTGCAGGTAATACGACTGGCTCTTGTTCCGATCCATCATAGTTATCTTGATAGTCAATCGTGTCTTTGTTGATATCACGCAACATTTCCATTGCCAACTTAGACATCCGTGCTTCTGTATAACGCATCGCAGCCGCTGGATCTCCGTCCACGGATCCGAAGTTTCCGTGGCCATCCACTAACATATAGCGGAAGTTAAAGTCTTGAGCCATCCGAACCATTGCTTCATATACGGCAGAATCACCGTGTGGGTGATATTTACCGATTACATCACCAACGATACGGGCAGATTTTTTATGTGCCTTATCCGCTGTATTCCCCAACTCATTCATTGCATATAAGATTCTTCGATGCACTGGCTTCAAGCCATCCCTTACATCCGGTAAAGCTCGAGAGACGATAACACTCATGGCGTAGTCTAAAAAGGATGTCTTCATTTCAGTGCTTAAATTTATTTCTTGTATAGATTGACGTTCTTCCTGCATATCTTAAGCCCCTCCTCTCTATATATCTAGATTTTTAACATAACGGGCATTTTCCTGAATAAATTCGCGTCGTGGTTCTACTTGGTCTCCCATTAGGATTTCAAATACTTCATCTGCTTCCATTGCATCCTGAAGCTGTACTTGAAGCAATGTCCGAACTTCTGGGTCCATCGTCGTTTCCCATAACTGTTCCGGATTCATCTCACCAAGACCTTTATAGCGTTGTAGACTTGGTTTAGGGTTTTCAGGTAAATTAGCTAAAACCGCTTCTAACTCGCGGTCATTATAGGCATACAATACCTTTTTCCCTTGCTGTACCTTATATAAAGGTGGTTGGGCGATATAAATATAGCCATTTTCAATGATTGGCTTCATAAAGCGATAGAAGAATGTTAATAGGAGTGTTCGAATATGTGCTCCATCAACATCCGCGTCGGTCATGATGACAATCTTGTGATATCTTGCTTTTGAAATATCAAAATCTTCGCCAATTCCAGTTCCAAGCGCTGTAATAATCGTGCGAATCTCATTATTTGATAAAATTCGATCTAAACGTGCTTTTTCTACGTTAAGGATTTTACCGCGTAATGGAAGGATGGCTTGAAAATGACGATCCCTTCCTGATTTAGCTGAACCACCCGCAGAGTCACCCTCAACGATATATAATTCGCTAATAGAGGCATCTTTAGAGGAACAGTCAGCTAGTTTTCCAGGTAGACTTGATATTTCCAGCGCACCTTTGCGACGTGTCAATTCTCTCGCCTTTTTGGCAGCAATCCTTGCCCTTGATGCCATTAATCCTTTTTCAACAATTTTTTTGCCTACTGAAGGATTCTCCATTAAAAATTTATCAAGTTGCTCTGAAAATACAGAGTCAACAATCGCTCTTACTTCACTATTCCCAAGCTTCGTCTTTGTCTGGCCCTCAAATTGCGGGTCAGGGTGTTTAACGGAAATGATCGTTGTTAACCCTTCACGAACATCGTCCCCAGTTAAATTAGGGTCATTTTCCTTAAACATACCGCTTTTTCTTGCATAATCATTAATAACGCGTGTTAAAGCTGTTTTGAAACCAACCTCATGGGTTCCGCCTTCATATGTATGAATATTATTTGCGAAAGAATATATATTACTAACATAACTGTCATTGTACTGAAGGGCCACTTCGGCTGTAATCCCATCTTTTTCACCCATAACATAGACAGGCTCTTCATGAATAACTTCACGAGAACGGTTTAAATGTTCAACATAGGAGATAATTCCACCCTCATAGCACCAGCTCTGTGTCTTTCCTTCCGGCCGTTTGTCTTCAATGATTAAATTTAAACCACGGTTTAAGAAAGCTAACTCACGAAGACGGGTAGCTAATGTATCATACTCATATTCTGTTGTCTCTTGGAAAATTTCAGGGTCAGGACTAAAGTGGACAATAGTTCCGGTTTTATCTGTTTCTCCAATAACTTTTAACTCTTCGACGACAGCGCCGCGTTCAAATTTTATATAATGAATATGACCATCAAGGTGAACAAAAACCTCTAGTTC
>JAEWMK010000107.1 GCA_023457235.1 Bacillota bacterium | reverse complement strand
GTATAAGGATTCATTCCATCCTGTTCCTTCATTTCTCTATATAAACTGTAACAAGCTCGTGTGACATCTTCTGCATTTTTCATCGATTTTTTCAATTGGACCATTTCTACATATAAATTGGAAATGTGCATTAACAACAGTTCGTTTCTTTTACGTTGTACTTCTTCCGCTAGCTTTGCATCGCGGAGAATAAGAATATTAAAGAAACCGAGAACGAAAAAGCTTCTAAAAACAGCAATCATTCCAATTACCGCAAAGCTATATAAAGTTAACGGGTTATTTGAAAAAATAGACCGAAAAGAGATTTCCATTACACTTGACACTATTTCAATAAAAACCCCTAATATCCCAATCAACAAAGGCTTATCATAGAAAGCTTTTACTCGCAATAAATGAAATAAACAAGCAAACGTTAAGTAATAGAAAAACACCGGAAAATGTAGAGGGATGAGCTCATTCCATACAACATCGTTTATTGTTAATGAAGCCAATAAAAGTCGAAAACTTACAACAGCACTGCCAACGAGGAACCCGGACAAGACTGGATGTGTCTTTTTTGACCATAACAATAATAGAAAAAACACCGGTGTCCCGAGACTTACCCGCAAATCCCCTTCAAAAGGATAAAATTTAAATTCGCCTGCTAATGGCACGCTAACAATCATGAATAAATATATCAATAGTTTTTCTCTCATTTGTGTGTGTTTCATCCCATACGTCCTTCTTTATTTCTACCATTTATGTCTATTTTAAGTGTATATTGTCAACTTTGATTATAGAAATATGACATTTTTTTGTACAGTTCATGTAAATTGATTCTTTTTGTAGTTTTCTGTAGGGCTGTTAGTATCTTTTATATATAGGAATAATTAATACATTTATTTAAAAAATCCAAACGATTGGAGGGAAAGATTATGTTTTGGGTTCAATTTTTCATTCTATTAGCATGTATTTTCGTCGGTGCAAGGCTTGGTGGATTAGGCCTAGGGGTTATGGGTGGTGTAGGACTTGCGATTCTAGTATTTGTATTTGGATTAGAACCAACGTCAGCTCCAATTGATGTGATGTTAATGATTTTAGCTGTTATTACGGCAGCGGGAGCATTACAAGCATCAGGTGGAATGGACTTTCTTGTTTATATAGCAGAAAAGGCATTAAGAAAAAATCCGAAGAGAATTACCTTTATGGCACCTATTATTACTTATTTATTTACATTGTGTGCCGGAACAGGGCATGTAGCTTATTCCGTTTTACCAGTTATTGCCGAGGTTTCAAGGGAATCAGGTGTTAGACCTGAAAGACCGATGTCAATTGCCGTTATTGCTTCTCAACAAGCGATCACAGCAAGTCCAATCTCTGCAGCAACAGTGGCACTTCTTGCACTCTTAGCTGATTTTAAAGTAACTTTACTTGATATATTAATTATCTGTTTACCATCTACTTTTATTGCATGTATGATTGGTGCATTTGTTGTTAGCAAAATGGGTAAAGAGCTTCCGGATGATCCGATTTATTTAAAACGTTTGGAAGAAGGACTAGCTCCAATTAAACAGGATAAAAAAGCTTTTGTTCCACAAAAAGGCGCAAAGTTATCCGTTATCTTGTTCTTATTAGCGGCTGTATTCGTAGTTCTCCTTGGTTCATTCGAGAAGTTAAGACCAGCTTGGGAAGTGGATGGAGTACTTACCCGGATGGGAATGCCGGCTTCAATCGAAATTGTGATGTTAACGATAGCAGCCCTTATTATTATTTTCTGTAAACCAAATGTAGACGAAATTGTTTCAGGCAGCGTCTTTAAAGCCGGTGCAGCTGCTGTAGTTGCGATTTTTGGTATCGCTTGGATGGGGGATACATTCTTTAAAGGAAACGCCGAATTGATTAATAGCTCCATTGCTGGTTTAGTAACATCCGCACCATGGTTATTCGCAGTTGCTTTATTTGCTTTATCAATCTTGTTATATAGCCAAGCAGCTACAGTTCGTACATTAATGCCGCTGGGAGTAACTTTAGGAATCAACCCAGCATTATTAATTGCGATGTTCCCAGCCGTTAATGGATACTTCTTTATTCCGAACTATCCAACAGTTGTTGCTGCGATTAACTTTGATAGAACAGGAACAACAAGAATTGGTAAATATATTTTGAACCATAGTTTCATGGTCCCTGGATTAGTGGCAACAATTGGTGCAATCGTGATCGGTATGATCATAAGTACATTCGTATTTTAAATAAATATATTTTCAATTGTCGGCAATGATTGAAAATTTAAACTTAAATTTATAACTAGATTATAAATTTATTAAGAGTATAATGGAGTTGAAATTGCTTCCAATATATTAAAGTTATAATTATAAATAAATTAAGGGAGAGGACCTTTAATGAACAAGAATGAACAATTTCGTATAGAAAAAGATTTTCTTGGAGAAAAGGAAGTACCTAAAGAAGCATATTATGGAGTTCAAACAATGCGTGCAATTGAGAACTTTCCAATTACAGGATACGTAATAGATGAAGCTCTAATTAAAGCAATGGCCGTCGTTAAGAAAAGTGCTGCGTTAGCTAACAGTGCGATTGGCCAATTGGATGCTAAAATTGCGGAAGCGATTGTAAAAGCTGCAGATGAAATTCTTGAAGGAAAATTACATGGAGAGTTCATTGTTGATCCAATCCAAGGTGGAGCAGGAACATCCATTAATATGAATACAAACGAAGTCATTGCTAACCGTGCCCTAGAAATGATCGGTGAGGAAAAAGGTAATTACAAAGTAATCAGCCCAAATTCCCATGTAAATATGGCGCAATCAACGAATGACTCGTTCCCAACTGCTATCCATCTTTCAACACTGTCAACTTTAAATAGATTATTGCTTGTAATGGAAGAGTTACATGCTGAGTTTTTAAGAAAGGCTGAAGAATTTGATGACATCATCAAAATGGGCCGCACTCACTTGCAAGACGCTGTGCCGGTTCGTTTAGGGCAAGAATTTGCAGCTTATGCACAGTTGCTTCGCAGAGATATTACTCGTATTAGCAGAACACGAGAAAACTTATATGAAGTAAATATGGGTGCTACAGCAGTAGGAACTGGATTAAACGCTGACCCTGTTTATATCGAAAAAGTTGTTGACTATCTTGCTGAGTTTAGTGGACAACCAATCAAGGGAGTACAAAATCTTGTAGACGGCACTCAAAATACAGATTGTTACCTTGAAGTTTCAGCAGCATTGAAAACTTGCATGATGAATATGTCAAAAGTAGCGAATGATTTAAGAATGATGGCTTCGGGTCCACGATGTGGTTTTGGAGAAATTAACTTACCTGCACGTCAACCAGGTTCATCTATCATGCCGGGTAAAGTAAACCCTGTAATGGCTGAAGTTTTAAATCAAAGCGCATTCCAAGTTGTAGGTAATGATTTAACAATTATGATGGCTTGTGAAGCAGGTCAATTCGAATTAAACGTAATGGAGCCAGTCGTTGTCTTTAATCTATTACAATCCATTAAAGTTATGACAAATGTATTTACTGTATTCCGTGAACATTGCTTAAGCGGTATTACTGCTAATAAAGAAAGAATGCAAGACTATGTTGATAATAGCGTTGGTGTTATTACAGCGATTAACCCACATGTTGGTTATGAAACAGCAGCTTCTATTGCAAAAGAAGCAATTGCAACAAAACGTCCAGTTAGAGAAATCGTTCTGGAACGTGGCGTATTAACAGCTGAAGAACTAGACATTATTTTACAGCCATTTGAAATGACACATCCTGGAATTGCAGGTAAAGAATTAATTGAAAAAAAGCAAAAAGAAAATAATAACAAAGAATTAGTGACAAATAGATAATGCAAAAGCCGGCTCCTTGAGCCGGCTTTTGTTTTTAAAAGATGAAATGTGCAGCCAATACAATAATCGGCAACGTAATAAGAGTTCTTTCTAGAAAAATCACAAATAAATCCAAGAACGTAACCGGAATTTTAGATCCAAGCAACAGACCGCCCACTTCAGACATATAGATCAGCTGGGTAACCGAAGTACAGGCCACAATAAATCTCGTCATATCGCTTTCGATTCCAGAGCCGATAACAGAAGGAAGAAACATATCGGCAAAACCAACAACTAGTGTTTCCGCAGCAGCTTTTGCTTCCGGAACCTGCATTAACTCGAGCAATGGGATAAACGGCATCCCGGTCCATTGAAAAATCGGTGTATATTCCGCGAGTATTAGGGCAAGTGAACCGAACGCCATAACAATAGGGGCAACACCCATCCACATATCAAGAATATTTTTTAGCCCTTCTTTTATAAAAGCGATAAAGCCTTGATTATCTTCTGCCCGATCAACAGCGAGCTTCACCCCCCAATTAAAAGGTGTGTAGCCTTTAGGGATTACCTCAGATACTTCATTTTTCTTGTCCATATAAAACGTATCAGGTTTCCGGGAAAGCGGTGGGATTCGTGGGCAAATAAATGCTGCTACAAGTCCGGAAAACGTAACCGTA
This sequence comes from Bacillota bacterium, assembly GCA_023457235.1. Classification (GTDB taxonomy): domain Bacteria; phylum Bacillota; class Bacilli; order Bacillales; family Bacillaceae_J; genus Schinkia. The sequence goes on along the minus strand of JAEWMK010000107.1, from coordinate 1,242 downwards.
ACATAAAAAGGTACAAACATAGACCCAAGGTTAACCTGTGAAATAACGACTAAACAAAATGTAATCGAAACAACAGAAAAGGTTGTCCCAATCACAGCGGCTTCCCTTTTCGTATAAAAGCCATCCTCATACTGCTTACTCGTTAAAAGCACCCCAATCGTCCCATCACCGAGCCAGGAGGCAATACAGTCAATCGACGATCTACCAGGAAGCTTAAATATTGGTCGCATCACTTTTGTAAATAGAGCCCCGAAAAATTCAAGCAGTCCAAAATTCAAAAGCAAGGGCAAAAACAACCCCGCAAATAAAAATACAGAAAATAATATCGGAAGCAAATCGTTTAACAGCAAACCTCCTGTACTCTCCGACCAAATAAACTCAGGACCCATTTGAAAATAAACTAAAAAGGCAAAGATGCCGCCAATCACTCTAGTTATGGCCCAAACGACTGGTACATCAAATAGATTTTTGAAAAATGGGTGCCTTTTGAGAAACGCAGGCTTGAAAAGTTTTGCGATTATAGTTCCAATTAAAGTTATTTTAATAATCACCATCATAATCGCGGGTAGGTGGGTGCCTAATAGGCTTTGAATAGATCCTGATAAAATAGCAATCGGGATCGTCATTTCACCATTACTTTTTATAGGAATAATGAATAAGAAAATTCCTATTAAGGAAGGAATAAGGAATTTCATGATTTCTTTTGTTGTATATTTCTTGCTTTCTCTAGTTGTAACCTGTTGCAATGCATTCACCTTTTCAATTTATATTTATAAGCCAAAGGTTATTTTAATGCACAAATTCGGAATTGCCAACTCTTATTTAGTATGTTCCAATTTTTTCATCTAATAAGGAATAAAAACGTTTTCGCTTTCGGAATTTGTTAAAAATTTGTATAATTGAGAAAAAGCAGAAATGAGGTCGAACAATGGAAGAAAATGTGAACGAAAAAAGAGTAACATATATAAATTCAGAAACAGGCAAAAAACTAACAACCGCTGTTCAAACAGATGGAGCAGGAGCTCAATTAGATAATTACACAAATGTACGAAATAAACTGCTGACCCTTATTATGATGGAAGTTAATAATGATGTCATGAACCGCAGTGAATTTGACGCAGCAACAGAAAAAATTTATCAAGAATTCAAGTCCAAATTTGAAACATTAAATGAACCAGACCTATTGAACCTGCTTGAGCATGCAATCGAAGATATTAAAAAAATTGAATTTCAAACACATGA
>JAEWMK010000106.1 GCA_023457235.1 Bacillota bacterium | reverse complement strand
ATTTATACCTTGCAAAAGGAGTTAAAAATTTCTTTGTATTGGCTCCAAACCTTACTATTTATGAAAAGCTTATTCAGGATTTTACCCCTAATACAAAAAAGTATGTATTTACTGGTATTTCACAATTTGCCTCACAGCCACCGTTTGTAATAACAGGAGACAACTATGAGCAAAGTGCGATGTTTTTGTTAAATGATGATTTAGTTAAAATTAATATTTTCAATATATCTAAGATTAATACGGAAGTAAGGGGAGGAAATTCTCCGCGTATTAAAAGGTTAAGCGAATATATTGGTGAAAGTTACTTTGAATACTTATCATCACTCCAAGATTTAGTGTTGTTAATGGATGAATCACACCGTTATAGGGCTTCCGCAGGTGTTAAGGCATTGAATGAGTTGAATCCAGTACTTGGTCTAGAATTAACTGCAACACCTCAAGTTGAGAAAGGAAAACGTTCTACTCCTTTTAAAAATGTTATATACAGTTATCCCTTATACAAAGCTATGGAAGATGGCTACGTAAAAGAACCAACTGTAGCAACTCGTGAGAATTTTGATGCATCTAATTATTCAGAGGAAGAATTGGAACACTTAAAGTTGGAAGATGGAATACTTGTGCATGAGGAAACAAAGGTAGAGTTAGAAGTATATGCGAAAGAAAATGATCAATTAATTGTAAAGCCGTTTATACTGATTGTTGCTCAAGATACTGATCATGCTGAAAGATTAATGAGTATTATTAAAACTGATGACTTTTTTGATGGTAGATATAAAGATAAAGTTATTACTGTACATTCAAAACAGTCTGGAGAAGAAAAAGATGAAACCATCCAAGAGCTATTAGCTCTAGAGGATCCTTCTTCTAATACAGAAATAGTCATCCATGTTAACAAGCTAAAAGAAGGTTGGGATGTTACAAATTTATACACTATCATCCCTCTTCGCGCAGCAAATTCTAAAACATTAGTAGAGCAGTCTATTGGTCGAGGATTACGTTTGCCTTATGGAAAAAGAACAAAAGTTAAGGCTGTGGATAGACTGACTATCATCGCTCATGATCGTTTTCAGGAAATTGTTGATGAAGCTAATAATCCTGAATCTATTATAAGAAAAGGTGTTGTAATAGGTAGGGACGTTGCTAGTAGACCTAAAAAGGTTGTTTCCGTTGAGTCCAATGTAAAACAAAGTATCATGCAAAAAATTGCAGGTGATGATTTAAATAGTGAAGATGAGGCCGCAAAAAAACGTGTTGAAGTAAAACAAAATATTGCAGAAACTGCCCTTAGAACTATTCAGCGAATGACTAATATTTCAAGTAATTCAGAGTTGAATAAGGCAGAAATAAAAGAGAAAATAGTTCAAGAAGTCAAGGCTTCTTATCCAGTGGGACAAATAGAGTTGGTTTTTGATGATGATAAGACCGATGCAGTAGAGGAAATTGATGAAACAGTAACTGAATATATTGTTGAAAAAACAATGGACATACCAAAGATAATACTTCAACCGAAAGATGAAATTACTTGGGGGTTCCAAGATTTTGATTTAAATGTTTCGGGGATAAATCTTCTACCAGTTACCCAAGAGATAATGTTGCAAGAATTAAGAACACGTAATCGTGATGTACTTCATTTAAAAGTTGAAATTGATAGTAATGACCCATTAGAAGATTATATTATTTCCCGATTAATGGACTTTGATGATATCTCATATGAGGATCATGCAGATTTGTTGTATAAGCTAGTTAAACAGTTGATTGAACATCTCAGATCATATTTAAAAGATGATGAAGAAGTAAGGAATGTATTAATGTATAATCAGCAGTTATTAGCAAGTAAAATTCATGGTCAAATGTTAGAACATTATCAAGAAGCAAGAGTTGAATATGATGTGGTAGTAAGAAGCGATTTTGAAGTACTACGGACAAATACATTTTCAGTAGACATTAATGAAGAAGTTAGGGATTACCATATTCCAGTAGAAGATCGTTCAGCAATAAGAGGTATGAGTTTCGGTGGATTCAAACGTTGTTTGTATCCAATTCAAAAGTTTGATGCAGAAAACGAAAGACGATTTGCAGTAATATGTGAACAAGATTCAACTGTTGAAAAATGGTTCAAGCCAGCATTGAATCAACTTAAAATCTATTATAACCAAAAGCAAACATATAACCCAGATTTTATTGTTGAAACGAAAAATAAGAAATACCTTGTTGAATTAAAAGCAGCTAAAAAGGTTGAAGGTGATGAAGAAGTAGAAGCAAAAGCAGCCGCAGCAATTGAATGGTGTAAACATGCAACTACTCATGAACTTCAACATGATGGTAAAGAATGGGTATATCTTTTAATTCCACATAATGATGTGAAAGAGAATATGACGATGGCTGGATTAGAGTCAAGATACAGGAAATGATATTTTTAATAATAAGTTGAAGTGTTGGTAGCACTTTGACTCAGATAGTATTTCTGCAGTTTTAGGTAACTGTGGATAGTTGAGCAGAATAATCCACCAAACAGGTCACAGTGTAGTGGTGGATTATTTTTATTTTAGATGTAGCGAGGGTCTTAAATGGAAAGCAAAACCAAACAACATTAAACAAGGTACGTGGTGTCCTCGTTGTAAAAACAAAAAGAACAACGGACATAAGCGTATCTAAGTACATTACATTGGTGAATTATTGATCGTTTCGATTGTTGAAGATTGCAATTATTTAGAATATAAATAATGGAGCATAAAAGTCTTTTCTACCTTGCAAGCTAATTGTACCCCAATAACATTCAACAAAACGGGGGCGATCATTGAAGAGCATCAGTCTAATTCCTCTGTAAAAATGCAGAGGTATTAGACTTTTATTATCTCCTAATTTCATGCGAGAATTGATTCCAGAAGAATTAAAGAGACAAATAGAAAAAGATTTTTAATCTAAACAAGGTAAATTGTGTGAAGAAAGTAGCGGGGTAGAGGGATTTTTGAAAAATAAAAATTGATCCGCCCTGAATGTTTATATTGAGTTAAATTAAAATAAAAGATAACGTAATCAAAAATTAATAGATTCGTAGTAAATGAAATTATTTATGTTACCATATTATTGTAAATAATATAGTGAATTAGACTGAATAAGGAAAGAGGTGGCATATTTGACTATTACGAAGTTAGTAGACACAGAGAAGTTATTGGCGAATACACAGGCATTTATTGATACTATGTATGTCGTAAGAGAAGATTTTTCACTTATACCTAGTAAAGAACATATAGGAACCTGCATTAACTACTCAGATTTATTAGAAATGAGAGAAGAATTCATCGATGAATTAACTCATACTGTTACTCAATTCGTGTATTCAAAAGTAAACCAAGATAGGCTACTGGCGGAATTTTCAAAAGGTAGAGCCGATTCTGCTGCACATAGTAAACTAATAAAAAGAGCAAAAAGTAAGTTTAGAACATCGTATTTACAAGGTCAGTTTTCTGAATTGCTGATATTTAATCTGCTCCAACATTATTATAAAGCTGCACCCCTTTTACGAAAAATGCCAATCACAACTAATAGACAAGTTGAGAGGCATGGTGCAGATGCTATACATATTGCTCAAGAAAATGGACGGTATTTATTGTATATTGGAGAAGCTAAGACTTATAACCCCCAAAATAAAAAAGGATTAAAAACTGCTATTAACGATGCGGTTTCAGATGTAATAAATAAACATTATAAAAATCATAGAAAAGAATTAGATTTATATGTTTATGAAGAATTTATTCCAATAGAATTAGAAAAAGTTGCTCAGGATTATTTAGAAGGAAGACTTAACAATATAGAAGTTCATTTAGTCTGTATAGTTGCTTATGACATAAAAAGCTCGATAAATGGCATGTCTAGAGAGGATATTCTAGAACAAATAATAGATGATATTCGTATAGAAACAAAGAATATTAAAAACACAAAAACATTTAAAGAAATTCCGCCACAAATAATACCAAGATTAAATTATATTATTTTTCCAATACAAGAAATGGACAACCTCATTGATATATTTGAAAAGGAGATAGGAGTAAAGTGATATGGAGGATATGGAAAAGGAAAGTAAATTAATTAACCAATTGTTAAAATACGATTTGGAAGTTTTTGCTAATAAGATTGGTGCTATTAATAAAGGTGATAAACCCCTAGATGTGGAATTAGCTGTTAGTTTATTAAATCTTGCTGAACGATACTCGAGAAACACCACTACTAACGAAATTAAAGAAAAGTGTCTATTAATCTGTGGTTTGGTTTGGGAGCATAGACAACCTGAATGGCAAGCATTGCCGCCTTTTTTAATAAGGATTCTTTCTAGAATCGGATTAATGCCTACAACAAAAATGATTGATTTAGATTATGATAAAGAAGATGATACATTTAGCAGTTTAGGAAGTATTATAGATGAGCTTTATGTTACTTCATATTTTATGAAAAATGAGGTTCAAGTTGGCAATGGTCAGACTGTGTTGCTATCGAATTTTCAAAAAAATATGTGGTACGCAATCGATAATTATAATCGACTAGGTATTTCAGCACCAACATCAGCAGGTAAATCTTTTGTTTTAGTAACAAAAATAATAAGTATGATACTACAAGGTGCTACACAAGTAGTCTATATTGTTCCGACAATAAGTTTAATTAATCAGGTTACAAAAGATCTAAGAGATTCAATTAAATCTTTTGGCCTAGAAAATATAGGCATTCATCAAACATACTCAGACAGAGGCAATAATGTTCATTTAAGAAATATTTATGTTCTTACACAAGAAAGAGCAGCAGCTGCTTTGAATAGTGAATCTACTCCGTTTAAAGGATTAGATTTACTAATTGTTGATGAAGTCCAAAATATAGAAAGAGTTTCTAATGAAGATGATGAAAGAGCGCATCGACTTTATAATACTATATTATAAATTGCTAATGATGTAAATCCACAAAAAATTATAGTTAGTGGTCCTAGAATAGAATATTTAAGTAAACTTGTAAAAGGTATGTTTGGTGAAGATGCATAAGCACTATGTGATGAAATTCCGCCTGTTATAAATATTACATACTCTTTTTCAAAATTTGGAAAAAAGGTCTCTTTAAACCAATATACAACGATTTACAATAGTCCTATAAGCATTTTGGTTGAGAATAAAGATTTTATTAATCCTAAACTTTTTGGACAACAACAATATAATGAAAATATGATAATCTTTATAAAAAATTTAATATCAAAGCTTGAGGTTGAAGATTCGGGAACTATTATATTCTCTCCAACTCCTAATCAAGCTCCTAAAATTGCAAATGGTTTGGCTGAATTATCCAATATAGGGGATACTCCACCTGAATTAAAAGGATTAGTGGAATATATTGCAGAAAGTGTTCATGAAAATTACTCTCTTATTGAATGTGTGGAGAAAGGTATTGGTTACCATCATGGAAAAATGCCTAGTCATATTAGAATAATTATTGAAAAAGCATTTTCTAAATTGTTATTAAAAACCTTAGTATGTACTACGACGTTAATGCAAGGAGTCAATCTTCCTGCTAAAAATATAATTTCTAGGAATCCTAACTTATATACACAAAGAAGAAGTGGTCTAGAGAATGCAAGATTAACAGGATATGAATTTGCCAATCTTCGTGGACGTGCAGGTCGTCTTATGAAGGACTTCGTTGGTAGAGCAATTATACTGGATGAAGGAGCTTTTGACGATGCCCAAATAGATCTCTTTGAAAATCCTACAAAAGAAGTAACAGTGGGCTATGGTGATAGATTTAACGTTGATAGAGAAGAAATACTAGAGAATTTAGTAGATGGAAAAGAACCATCTGTTGATTTGTTAAATAATGATATTCTGATTTATATAAGACAAATGATAATTAAGTATAACGAAGATTCTTTAAATCGAATGGGTAAAACGGGAATTATGATTACTCAGGATGAATTTGTTAAAATTAAGGATCAATTGGAAAAGTTAGAAGTTCCTAAAGAGGTATGTGTTAAAAATTGGCATTGGGATCCGATTACATTAAACGAAATTTACCTAGCAAACAAAAAGGGTATTTTTCGTAATATGCCAAAATCCCCATATGATTCATATTTTGTAAACACATTGATATCAAATATCCTAACATTACAACAAGTTGCGCCTTACTATTATGACAGATATTTAAATATTTACGGTAAATCATTTGACAAAAGAATTTATTCTTTAATTATTAATGCACAAAAATGGAGTTGTGAGACAAGTTTAAAAGAGATTATCAGTTGGGATAGTTCGATAGATAAACAAGAAATTGATGGTATTATATCAGATCTAAATAAGAATGTTATGTATTCGATTCCAAAATTATTAAAACCATTAACACAAATCCAAGATGGTGAAAATGATCTTCTATTATACATGGAAATGGGAGCATTTAACCCAGAAACTAGAAGACTGATGGAAATTGGTATTCCTAGAGAAACATCAATCAAGTTGTTTGAAATAATGAAGAATAAGAAAATAAATGTAATTATTGAAGAGGGTGTTAATGATGAATTACTTTATAAATTTCTTAATGACTATTTAAGTGAATTAAATTACTGGGAAAAAGTTCAAGTTGAAGACTTTATTATATAATCAAAGATCAGTCTTAATCAAAAAATTACTAGATTGTGAAGGAAAAATTGTATGGACTACTCAGGTGTTAGAGAAATAGCTATAAATTTTTATAGTGAGATTAATGGTGAGTACTTAAATTTTGATGAAAAATATCATTTCTTTTATGACGAAACCAATAACGTCAGAAAGTATAGTATTAAAAATGGAGAACTAAGTTACGATAAATCTGCAGACTTTGTACTTGGCGGAGTAGTATTAAGTTCAAATTTGATAAATATTAATAATAAATTTCGTTTATTTAAGGAACAAGTTGATATTGAAAACGACGTTGAATTAAAGTTAACAAGGCTATCTATGGGAAAAAAGGATTTTTTAGGGTATTTATCTTCTGCAAAAGTTACTGAATTTTTAACCTTCTTATTAAAAGAAAATATATATGTACATTACGCGGTCTTAGATAATTTCTTTTTTTCTTTAGTAGATATAGTTGATTCTAGTGTCTTTGTACATATATTAAATGTTAATCCTAATTTATTAAAAACTTTATTATATGTTTATGCTTATAAAGATACCAGTGGATTTTTGGCTATATTATGGAAATACGGTTATCCGAATATATCCAATAAAAATGTTGAGCCATTTTGTTTAGATTTAATTAAATGGTTAGATACTGTCGAAGGAGTACCAGAACGATATTCAAATTACATTTATTATTTAAGGCAATTCTTGTTCTTAACCAAAGATACGGGAGAATTAGTTTTTCTTCAGGGCAATCCTGAAAGAATATTAATTGAAAACTACGTTGAATTGTATACTCGACCAATATATATGTTTAAAAACTCTCTCCATACTTTTGATTCAGAAAAAAGTATCGAAAAAATAATAGAAAGTAATCCTGTTATTTTATACGGTGAGAGAGTGGGTAATTATAAGTTTATAAAAAAATCCGAAGAGAATATATTCATACAATTATCAGATGTATTTGTTGGATTATTAGGTAAAATGCTTACTTTCTTAAATGAGTTAGATATTGATTATATATCCGATGTAAAGGATAAGTTAAATAAGGTTCAGAGTAATAATTTAGAATTATTATCAGAATTACTATTAAGTTCCTTTCATAAAAATCCAGTATTTAAAAACTTTCCAACAAATTTAGATATTTATTACAAAACCAACCTATTAATAGGCTATGAAAGTTAACTTTTTTAGAGAACTTATATAATTAAATTAATCTTTATTTCAACAATCGGGCAGTTTAATGGTGAATGAAAAATGGGATTATTATCTAAAATTAATAAAAAATAAAGAAAAGAAAGTTTGTATGTAAGAGATATTTATATATAATAGAAGAAATAATTTTATATATAAATCAAAGTAACTCCGATGTTAACAGTTATAATTATCACGAGAAGTTTTTCAAGTTGGGGTAGCTGTTTTTATGAGAAACCAACAAGCGAAATTATTGAAAAGTCTATGGAGGATTTAAAATCGATTGAACTATCTGAATCAAGGGTAGTAATTTAAAGACCGTAGGGAGAGGGCATTGCCATGCTCTCTTGATGGACCAGATAGAAAATTCAGGGACTAAATGGTATGGAAGAATAGACATTTATCTTCAGAAACTATAAACCAAGTCATACATATTAGAGTGAATAATCATTCAATATAACATGAGTTCAGGTGATTATACTTAGACATATTATGAATAACGTATTCAGACAAAATTTAGTTGATAGATAAGCTGAAATCTTATTGTATCAAATGTTTTGTCTAGTCACTCGATATATGCGTGAATTTAAAAAGTAAAATAAGCCGTGGTCCGCTTGCAGGTCCTGTTGTATGTGCAGCCGTGATTTTAGGAGAGAACTTTTTTCTACCGGGACTAAATGATTCAAAAGCCTTATCAGAAAAAAAACGGGAACAATTATATGAATATATTATGGACCATGCTTTAAGTGTTGGTATTGGTAGTGCATCCGCAACCGAAATAGATGAATTAAATATTTATCAGGCTACAAAACTGGCAATGACTCGAGCTGTTAAGCAATTGGAAATTTCACCTGAATATTTATTAATCGACGCCATGGAGCTGCCGCTATCTATTCCGCAAACATCAATCATAAAGGGCGATGCAAAAAGTATATCCATCGCTGCTAGTTCAATTATTGCCAAAGTAACTAGAGACCGTTATATGAAAGAGCTTGGAGAGAAATATCCGCAATATGGATTTGAAAGTCATATGGGTTATGGTACAAGTCAACATATACAGGCGATTGAAAAATATGGTGTCATAGAAGAACATCGGCGTTCATTTGCCCCTGTTAAAGATTTATTTCAATTAGTTTGATGATCAGTATTAACGAAGGAGAGGGTAGCCTTGATTCAATTTAATAATTTGCAATCATTTTTCCAAAATGAAAAACTGTCTATAGGGCAAATGGTTCCTTCAAAAGTTGGGAATAGTAGTATTGATGACCTTGTGTTATCAAAAATGGAAAGTGCAGATATAGAGGAGCAAATTTTTACTCTGCTGAGAAAAGTTGGACTAGGCTGTACGAAAGAGAATCAACAATTGCTGCGGGTATTTTTAAATGAACAGCTACCAATCTCTAAGGAGTCGTTAAAAGCAGCAACTGAGTGGTTAAAGGAAATTGCCAAAAGCGATATACCAAAAGCACTCGAAGCAATAAAAATAACTGTTCAGAAAGAACTGCCATTAACCGGACCAATTCTTAATAGTATGTTGGCATTACAGACAGAAGAAACGATAACGAATAATCTAGGTAAAGTCTTTGAAGCACTGATATCGATCAATCCAAATTCAACAAAATCAAATACACTTCAACAGTTAGAAATATTGTTAAGACAGCTTACAGGTCAAATCTTGGAAACTGCTCCAAGTGAAACGCCTCCGCCTATCAAACCAAATTTGGATTGGGGAAGTGGGAAAGACGTAACCCAGTTTTTCAAGCAAACGGTCGAAGCATTAGGTCTACATTATGAGCACGATATTAGTATTTTGGAAAAAGATCAAATAGTTGAAAATAAATTGCTTTCATTGAAGCCTCTATTAATGAAAGCACTGGAGGAAACATCTGACTCTCAGTTAAAAGAAAAAATGGATCAATTATTAACGAGAATTACCGGACACCAGCTCATTAATAGCGGACAGGATGGACAATTTCAGCAATTATTATTACAGCTTCCAATATTGCTTGGAAATTATTCAACAGATGTCAGATTTAAGTGGGTCGGGAAAAAACAACAGAATGGTCAGATCGATCCGGACTATTGCCGCATATTATTTTATTTAGAATTGGAGCATTTACGAGAGATGCTGGTAGATGTTCATGTCCAAAATAGAATTGTTAATATCCAAATCTACAACGAAAATCCGAAGCTAAATCCGGTTATTAAAAGTGTTCAGCAACTATTAAAAGAAAAGCTTGAAAATCTTCAGTATCATTTGTCAAGCATAATTGTTTCGACGAAAAATAATGAAAATAAAAAAAACATAGCTTCTGAAAAACTATCCACATTTTCACCATCGATGAATGGAGTGGATATTAAAATATGAAACAGGATCTCAGGATTAAAAGAAAGGAAGCAGTAGCACTTTCCTATGATATTTCAAAAGATTTTGCTCCAAAGGTTGTTGCAAAAGGGAAGGGGGAAGTAGCAGATAATATATTGGAAAAGGCAAAGGAATTCAATATACCTATCCAAGAGGACCGGGCGCTAGTTGAACTCCTTGGTCAACTTGAAATGAATGAAACGATACCAGAAGAGTTGTATCAAGCAGTAGCAGAAATCTTCGCTTTTATCTACAGAATTGACAAATCAATGAAAAATGTCGAATAATAAAATACGTATTAATACTATATTGTCAAAATATATCCCTAGTTGACTTTTTTTGTGAATTAAAAAAATTTAAAAGGTGTTTATAAAATTATGTAGAAATATAGACACTGGGGATAAAACTACTATACAATAAGACAGGTAGTCCAAATTTGTCTAAATTGTATACATAAGAGATTGGAGGATGGAGAATGAATATCCACGAGTATCAAGGCAAAGAAATCCTCAGACAATACGGGGTGGCAGTTCCAAATGGGAAGGTTGCTTTCACTGTTGAGGAAGCTGTAGAAGCGGCAAAGGGGTTAGATAGTAATGTATGGGTTGTAAAAGCCCAAATCCATGCTGGCGGTAGGGGTAAAGCCGGTGGGGTAAAAGTTGCAAAAAGTTTAGATGAGGTTAAGCAGTATGCTAGCGAAATTTTAGGCAAAACGCTTGTAACTCACCAAACTGGCCCTGAAGGTAAAGAAGTAAAACGCTTATTAATTGAAGAGGGCTGCGACATTAAGAAAGAATATTATGTTGGCCTTGTTTTAGACCGAGCTACTTCTCGCGTTGTCCTAATGGCATCTGAAGAAGGTGGAACGGAAATTGAAGAAGTAGCAGCAGCTACTCCTGAAAAGATTTTCAAAGAAGAGATTGATCCTGCTATTGGCTTACAAGCATTCCAAGCGCGCCGTCTAGCATACAGCATCAACATTCCAGCTGAATTGGTTAATAAAGCTGTAGGGTTCATGATGGGCTTATATAATGCATATATCGATAAAGATTGTTCAATTGCTGAAATTAATCCGCTAGTTGTTACTGGCGATGGACAAGTTATGGCTCTTGATGCTAAATTAAACTTTGACTCAAATGCTCTTTACCGTCAAAAGGATGTACTAGCATACCGTGACTTAGAAGAAGAAGATCCAAAAGAAATTGAAGCATCAAAATACGATCTAAGCTATATTTCATTAGATGGAAATATCGGTTGTATGGTTAACGGAGCAGGTCTTGCGATGTCTACAATGGATATTATCAAGCATTACGGCGGTGATCCGGCTAACTTCTTGGATGTTGGTGGCGGCGCAACTGCAGAAAAGGTTACAGAAGCATTTAAAATTATCCTTTCTGATCCAAACGTTAAAGGTATTTTCGTTAATATCTTTGGTGGAATCATGAAGTGTGACGTTATTGCAGAAGGCGTAGTAGAAGCAGCGAAACAAGTTGGTTTATCGGTTCCTTTAGTTGTACGTTTAGAAGGAACAAATGTTGACTTAGGTAAGAAAATTCTTGCTGAGTCCGATATCGATATTGTTCCTGCAGAGTCTATGGCTGACGGCGCACAAAAAATCGTATCATTAGTCGGTTAACTTTATTCAAGAAAGAACTGGATTACGAAAGGAGAAAATGACGTGGGTGTATTTGTAAATAAAGATACAAAAGTTATTGTTCAGGGGATTACTGGTAAAACTGCCCGTTTCCATACACAACAAATGTTAGAATACGGAACAAAAATCGTAGGAGGAACATCTCCAGGCAAAGGTGGTACAGAAGTAGAAGGTGTACCTGTATTTAATACTGTTCAAGAAGCAGTAAAAGCTACAGGCGCAAATGCTTCCGTAATTTACGTTGCAGCTCCATTTGCAGCAGATGCAATCATGGAAGCAGTGGACGCTGAACTGGATCTTGCCATCTGTATTACAGAGCATATCCCGGTATTAGATATGGTAAAGGTTAAGCGTTATATGGAAGGAAAGAAAACACGCTTAGTAGGACCTAACTGCCCAGGTGTTATTACAGCAGATGAGTGTAAAATTGGTATTATGCCTGGCTACATTCATAAAAAAGGTCATGTAGGTGTTGTATCTCGTTCTGGTACATTAACATATGAGGCTGTTCATCAATTAACACAAGCAGGCATCGGTCAAACATCAGCAGTTGGTATTGGTGGCGACCCTGTAAATGGTACTAATTTCATTGATGTTTTAAAGGCATTCAATGAGGATGACGAAACTTTAGCTGTTATTATGATCGGTGAAATTGGCGGTACTGCAGAGGAAGAAGCTGCAGAGTGGGTTAAAGCTAACATGAAGAAGCCTGTTGTAGGCTTCATCGGCGGACGTACAGCTCCTCCAGGAAAGCGTATGGGACATGCTGGTGCGATTATTTCCGGCGGTAAAGGTACAGCTGATGAGAAGATCAGAGTTATGAATGAGTGCGGCATTAAAGTAGCTGAAACTCCATCTGTAATGGGTGAAACACTAATCTCTGTCTTAAAAGAAAAAGGTTTATACGAAAAGTGTAAAAATCTTTAAACAATAATGTATTTTACTAACTAGGGACTGACACAACTTTTGTGACAGTCCCTTTTTAAATAGAGGGAGGACGTAATGGAAGAAATGAAAAAGCGTTTAGTTCATATACACAGCGCTAGGGGTATTGGTTGGAAATCAATCTACAAATTTATTCATTTTGATTCTACACTTCAATCGATTTTCACTTTAAATGAGCATCAACTTTCTTCTCTTTTTCAAATGACTGCAAAAAATGCAAAGTTATTTTATACAGATTTACATTCCACTTCCACTGACGCACTTATTGATCAGTTTAATAAAGAGCAAGTGCACCTCTTAACTATTTTCGATAACGAATATCCTGCCTGTTTAAGCAAGATTTATGATCCCCCTTGGGTTTTATATTTAAAAGGCAATAGATCCCTTTTAAAAAGCAATTGTATAAGTGTAGTAGGTACTAGAAATCCTTCGCCATATGGAATTGACATAATTAAGGCGATTATCCCTGTGCTCATCAAAAATAATTGGACAATTGTTAGCGGACTAGCGCTCGGTATCGATGCGGAAGCACATAAAATTTCTATAAAGGAGAAAGGTAATACAATAGCTGTTCTCGGTTCTGGAGTTAATCAAATATATCCCGCAAGTAATCTAAGTCTAGCCTCTGAAATGGCAATCTCCCAGTTATTATTATCCGAATTTCCTCCATATCGGAAAGCTGAAAAATGGCATTTCCCTTTAAGAAATCGAATTATTAGCGGTTTATCAAAAGGAACGGTGATCATTGAAGCCAAAGAACGAAGCGGATCGTTAATAACAGCTGAACAAGCCTTAGAGCAAGGAAGAGATGTATTTGCAGTACCAGGTTCCATATTTGAACCGAGGAGTCAAGGGACAAACCGTCTTATTCAACAAGGTGCCAAATTAGTCTTATCAGCAGAAGATATAATGGAAGAAATCTAAAAATATACATTAAAATGTATAAATTGAGAAATCATGTTTGACAAAAGTATGTAAAGTATTTAATAATAATGAAGATTTTATTATTACCTCGTTAGGGGGGGATAGGTACATGTCGGATTATTTAGTAATCGTAGAATCGCCGGCAAAGGCGAAGACAATTGAGCGTTATCTTGGACGGAAATACAAAGTTAAAGCTTCCATGGGCCATGTTCGTGACTTGCCCAAAAGTCAAACTGGCGTTGACATAGAAAATCAATATGAACCGAAATATATTACTATTCGTGGTAAGGGACCTGTATTAAAGGAACTAAAAACAGCAGCTAAAAAAGCGAAGAAAATCTATCTAGCAGCCGACCCTGACCGCGAAGGGGAAGCCATTGCAT
>JAEWMK010000105.1 GCA_023457235.1 Bacillota bacterium | reverse complement strand
CAAAAGAGCTTTTTGATAGGACACATTTCGAGCCATCCGTCTTTGCATTTCTATGGAGTTCTCTTGAATATTGGTGGATCGGCGATAATAGGCAACTGTTTTCATGTTAACCTCCTAACGCTAAGATTTGTAAAAATTTATGCACTGAAGTAAAAGCCTAGTCCAATTGTTTTTTGACATTCTCAAGCAACTGTTTTTTTACAATATCTATATAGATTTCAAACCATTTCTGGGCAGCGCATGGATCATGTACATAACTTATAGATTGAATAACTAGTTCACTTTTTTTCTTCATCTAACTCAACCTTTCAAGGAGGAATTTTCATGTTTGAAAATTTTGGTCAAAAAATTAGAACGATTAGACAACATAAAGGAATTGGATTGAATCAATTGGCTAGACAACTAAAGGTATCGCCAGCTTATTTAAGTAATCTTGAAACAGGAAAAACAAAAAAAATCGAAACTTCTTTCTTACATAGTCTTGAAATAGAATTAAATATCCTTTCAGCTGAAAACGACAACAAGGATACCTCTGAATTTAGTGAATTTCAATATCGAATAAATAGGGTAAGCTCCATGCTAATTAGTCTAGAAAAGCAAAATCCTACGATAGCGAACTACTTTTTGCAAATGGTGGAGCAAGGAGTGGAACTGTTTCATAATCAACAAGATCTGGAAACCAATGATCTTCAAAAATATCATTAGCCAAAACATAAATAACTATTCCTGAAAATAAACAGTCATTTCATTTCGTGAATATTTTCGAACAAAAAAGAGAGTCTAATCCATGACGGATAGCTCTCTTTTTTGTTCGAATACCTTTACGTCGACTGCTATTTGTTTTGCATTTTCTTTACCAACTTCTAGATTCAAAAGATGTACGATAGCTGCTTCTTTTATTTTTTTATCAAAGGTAAGAATCTGATTTTTTATCATGTTGAAGGTCTCGTCATTAACAATATCCTTCAAATCTCAAAATGAAATGGTTCTATCGTTATCCTGATATGAAAACTCAATTTTAACATCAGCCAATCAAATCCCTCCCTATTACACCTTATGCAGCATCAGGAAGGGATAAACCAAAAATCATGTTTTGACCATGGAGCTCATATAATGTGAGAAGCCATTTAAAGGGGACTTTTAGATGCTAAGTGAAACAGAATTTAATGGAGTACGTTCAATCGCTTTGTATTGTCGAGTGTCTACAGATGAACAAGCACGTGAAGGTGTTTCTTTAGATGAACAACAAGAACGGCTAAAAGCATACTGTCGTGCCATGGGATGGAATCATGAAATCGAGCTTTTCATTGACGATGGTTATTCCGCTAAAAATACGGAAAGACCTCAGTTAAGGAAACTCTTAAACTCGGTGAAGATAGGGCAAATTTCAAAAGTCATGGTAACCAAATTAGATCGAATGAGTCGTAAATTATTAGACTTATTAAACCTAATTGACTTATTTCAAGAACATGAGGTTTCATTTATTTCAATAAGTGAATCATTTGACACTAACACGCCGTCCGGACGACTTACCCTCCAAGTATTAGGAGCGGTTGCTGAATTTGAACGTGAACGGATTCGTGAACGTGTTTTTGATAATATGCTTCATGCAGCCAGCAATGGAAAATGGTTAACTCAAAGTCCTTACGGATATCAATTAGTTGATAAAAATTTGGTTATAAATGAATCAGAAGCAAAAATTGTAAGAAGGATATTCAACTCATACTTGCATGAGGGAAAAGGCTATTTTGCGATTGCTAAACAGCTTAATGAAGAAAATATCCCTTCTAGATTCAATAAAGAATGGTCCCTTAGATCCATAAAACTCCTGCTTTCCAATCCAGTATACAAAGGAACACTCGTATGGAATCGAGTAAATTCAAGCAAAAAGAAACGACAAGAAAAGGAGGAGGAAGAGTGGGTCATTGTTGATGATTGCTTGCCTGCCATTATTGATAAAGAAACTTGGGAAGCAGTGCAAAATAGGCTAAATAAAAAACAAATACCATCACGAGCGCAATCTAGTCCACACCTACTCGGAGGTTTATTAAAGTGTGGCAACTGTGGCGGTGGCATGAGCATTTCTTGGTCAGGTTCCAAAAACAACAGATACCGGGTCTATCGTTGTTCAAATAATAAAAATAAAGGAACATGTACCAGTAAGCAATATAAAGCCGACCAAGTTGAAGCTTGGTTTAAACAGGGTTTACTCCAATTAACAAAAAACTTTAGCTCAGAAATACTATTAAAACTTTCTGAACAAACAACACATAACCGGGACCTTAACATAGAACAAAAAATTAGATCAGCCAAAGTAAGGTATAACAGAAAAGTAGAGGCTTATACTGCTGGATTAATTGAGATTGATGATTTGACGGAAGAAAAGATGAGAATGGAGCATACTATTGAGGCACTGCAAAGAGGGAGTAAAAAAAGTGATGTTGATTTAGTAAAACTCCAAAAAAATATTGAAAAAAAGTTGAAGAATGTGGTGGATGCTGTTGAAACATTGCCTGTTGAGGATGGGAAGGCTTTGTTATCAACTATTGTGGAAAAAGTAATATTAAAAGGGGAGAAAGAAATGGAGATTGGATTGATTATTTTTTAGCTCCCTTTACAAATATGATGGATTTGAAAAGCTCTTTTTTCCAAATCCATCGAAGATTTCTGTTCTCGTTTTTAGACCTAGGGGGATGTAGAGGGTTTGTTATTCTTGATTGTTCTAGATACCAGCCTCCAATTATTTTATATTAGCATAACCATTGACTAATACAGAAAAAATATGAATAAAATCTGGATAATTCTTAGCATTTTTATCATCTATTAAACAATTTGATATCCTTGTTGTATCGAGAATATTTTTAGAAATATCAAACTTATCCAACGATTCATATAAAGTATTAATTTTATAAACAAAATTGCTATAATAGTTTTCATCTATTATATTTTTTTTATGTATCTCTTCTAAGAAGTCCAAGCTCTTTTTCAATTCTCCATTTTTCAGGTATGCCATAGAAAGCTTATCAATAATATTAAGATTATCAATATCATTATTCCATAATTTTTCCAAGATTCTAACTCTATAAACAGGCGGTAAAGAACTAAGTATTGTCATCACAGGTGGTTGCGTCCCAAATTTATATTTTTCAAAATACTTTATAAAAAGATCTTCAACTATCTCATCTATAATCGAAATAGCTACGTCTACATCATTACTATTCACTACAGATTCAAAATGTGCTCCTTTATTTCCTAATTTTCTAACTTTATGAAATTTTATTGAAAGACCTTTATTATAATGTTTCCCAATTAAATCAATTTTGCCATTTAAGTCAATTTGATTCCACTCTTTCAAGGTTACATGATTATCAGCAATCATTTTTTCTTTGTAAAATAGCTTAATTGCACCTTCTAGACATCTTCGTAAACTTGTTGCTCTTGTTTTCTCTCTTATCGTAGAATCTGAAGCTTCTATAAAATCATCTAGTATTTCGATTGGAATAAGCATCGGAATTTCTCTATCCAATAAAAAATTTAAACTGTTCTCATTCATAAAAATGGCACCTCCAAAATTATTCTATTAAAAGAATATTGAATATTTATCATAATCATATATAATAAATCAACACAAGATCCTTTATCTGCCATATACACTTTTCTCTTTCAGTGAAGGCGCCAAAGCAAATGCCATCTTTTTAAGCTTGGCCGAAACATCGAAAACAAACGGCAACGATTTTTATCGATATTTAGTCAAGCTACTAATGGAGCTGCCAATTTTACCAATTCACCAACCACCTGAACTTTTACACCACTATCTCCCTTGGTCTGACAAGATCTAAGCGACATGTGCAAATTAGCCAACTATCTGAAAATAATTTCGGGATAGCTGGCTATTCGTCGTGCGTACCGTAAAGGTGCAATATTTTTTATAATTCGGTCTTACACTTTAAAAATTGGAATTTGTCTGCATCGTGTTATAAATATAATTGTAAGTTTACTTGTTATGGTCATGCAATCCTCAGCAGATGTCAAGCTATAGCTAAAAAATACAATTATTTTAATACTTTCAAATAAAGTGTCTTATTTAACTTCAGTTATAACATTTTCATAGCTTGAATCAAGTATTGTCTTAGGATTTTGATTCCAATCATATTTGCTTTTAGCATATTGGGATACATTTAAAGATAGGTAATCCCCCAGTTTTCTATCTGTGATATATTGATGGTTAAGAATTACTTCATCTACCGATTCATTTATTGCTTTAGTCAAATAATAAGTCCATATACCATTTTCTATTGTATCACAAGAATAGGATTTTTCTCCATCTTGACATGATAAAAATAATGCATAATGAGGAAATTCATTTGAGAAAATGAACAATTCTTCATCATTAATATTAGAAATAGTACTTCTAGAATATTCATCTACAAAACTCTGAGCACAAGCATCAATAAAAATCAATGCATTATTGCATTTAGAGTGTTTTAAAGGATCAAGCAATAACTTTCTCAATGAAATTGCAGTGTTCGATATATCTGTTTTACTCATATCGTATGTTGAGATATAGTTAGTCGCACCATCATGAAACCCATGTCCTACATAATAAAATATCAGTCTATCATCTTCGGTCATAGAGAACATTTGATATTTAATAACATCTTCAATCTCAGTTTTTATGGCTTTATCATTTTTTAAAATTATGATATCACTTTCATCTATACTTAATTTATTCAATAGTATTTCTTTGAATTTTTCAGCATCATTATTGGCATATTTTACTGGTGGTATTTGATTTCTTTGTTTTGGAAAATAATTTTCTATAGATATAATAATAGCTATTGTTCTTTTGAATTGTGGATTATTTACAATCAAATCAGCTTTTCTTATTTTATCATTTACTAATACCGTAGAAGATAATTGTCGGATATATTTTTGATTATTCAAAAGTATATCCTCGTTTGCTTTTACTGTTTCAATAACAAATACTAATTCTTCACCTTTTTTTATCCAATCAAAACTTACATTAGGTGTTGGATTAAGCATTGAAATTGCTTTGTTTGTTATATCAATTACATTGAAATCAGTACTTAGTCCAACAATTTCATTTTTAATCGGAGATAACTCTTTTATCCCAAACACTATAGTACCGCCTTTAGTATTAGCGAATGATGAAATGATTCTCGCTGTTTTTACAGGTGAAAAAGGTACTGCATCAAATTCTAATATTTCAGATTTCGGATTGTTAAATTCAGCATCTTTAATAGCAACTTTTTTGATAGGTATTTTATTAATTTTTGTCATTTTCAAGAGCTGACCAAGTGTAAACTGCTTAGGAGGTATAACACCATCCTCATACCATATCTCTGCATCTACATATTCAAGGACATCAAATTCAGAATCATAATAAAGTCTAATTTTATCATTATCTGATGGTCTAGCAACCACTTTTATATCATTTCCGTTTTTAGTTATACCTCCAATAACACTTTCTGAAATTACATCAGCAGCGGTACAATCATATTCTGGTAATGTCCTAAGATGTTTAAGTACATTATCTACAGCTCTTGGAATAAGTGATTGTATATATGTTTTTCTACTAAGATGATGCAATGAATCTTCAAAAAAGTCTTCAGATAAATCTTTTTTGTAGCTATCATTACAATCCTCTGATGTGGTTACATTAGTTTCTCCTATCAAATTTTCTAATAGCAATTCAATACCTTCTTGGAAAAAGTATTTACGAATTTCATTACTTTCAGCTCTTAGTAAAAAATCAAGTTTACTACTATATCCCTCTAAACCAAAATAAATGCATAGATTTTCTGCTAATCTTAATAGTACGCTATTTGAATTCCACGGATTTGTTACATAAATCTTATTTTCATCAACATGCAAGTTCACATATTTTATAAAGTTCATTTCATCATATGTGATTTTTAGCTCTTCTGATTCATAAATCTCTAAATTATCAATTTTATTTTGCAACTGTAATAATTTTTGTTTAGTATTATCATCTTTTTCGTCATGTTCTATCCATATTTTAAAGTACGGAACAATACTGTTTAGCTTGATTTTTAAATTATCACATTCTTCCTCATTATCACATACTAATTTAAATTGATTTTGGCTCAATAATTTCACTTGAAAACATGTCAATATTTTTTTAAGATTTGGATGATTTTTATTTTTAGCATTCAGTTTTATAAAAGCATACTGTTCTTGAAAAATAGACTCATTACCATCAATAAAATAATATAAATTATTACACTCTGTAAAAATATTTTTACTATTCAACAATCTATTGTTTTTAGACCATATCTTAACTTTCTCAATATCACTTTCACTCCAATTAACACATTCATCTAGCAATATTGTATAAATTGATTGTAATTTTTCATGATTTTCATTTTTAACGCTACCTTCGTCTTGAATATCTAAAGAAATATGTAAAAGTATATTTAGATAATCTTCTAGATCCAGCATAGTTTTAAATTTAAAAAAAGCCTTCCAGTCCTGTGACAACTCAGGACCTTTGAATACCGGTAAATATTTTCCGGCAATATCTTTTATTTCTTTTGTATTTAAAAATACTTCAGAGGATATATATGTTTTTCCTTTAAGTGTGGGAATACATTTTATGTTTTTAATAAACCACGGTAAATAATTAGCAATTTTATCACCACTTATGCGACCAGCCATACCGTAATTTCCCCAATATGCTGTTGCCTTTTTTGTAACTTCCGATACAGTATTATTTTCTATACAATCTTGCCAAAAAAGAAAACTTAACTTGTTATTATTCTCTAAATCGTTTATTAAATTTAAACTGACAACATCCGAAAATTCATCAGCCCAAAACGTATTAATAAATGGAGTAAATTTCATATCTTCTGTACTAAAAAAATCCGCTTTAACTCCATAGTTTAACAACATAGATTTAGACTTTTTTTCTCTAAATAGAATTGGACTAATTCCATCCTTAACACCAAGAATTTCAAAAAATCTTCTCCAATCATTTTTTTCTTGAATGTTATAGCAATATTCTTCACTAATGAACATATCTTCTTTAAGTATCTTTTCGATTTTCAATCTTGGATTATAGAAATCAGACAAATAACATTTAGACGCTTGTAATAGTGTGTTTTTATTAGTCATAAGCTTTATCTCTGATAATTGTATAATAAGATTTTCTTTAAGGTCGCCTTTTCTATATAATGAAAATAATTTTTGAATTTCAGATATTGCATTATCTTTATTAATATAGTTATTTGCATGAGGTAGGATATTTTGTGTTATGTAGGTTATATCAGTCTTTTCTTCTACTCCAAGGTTTTCTAACCAGGTTTTTGTTTCTAATTCATGTAATAACCAACCTAATATATCTTTATGCACAAAAGATAATTCATTCTCTATATTATCCCAATTTTCATCATCAGCTGTTGGAAAACAAACTTGTTTGGGATAGTTAATTTGATTTTTATGATCCCAAATAAAAGGAAGATTGCATACATATTCTTCGGTAACACCTTTAACTTTTTCTGAATTACAACACAACCTTAAAAATTTTATTAACTCAATATTTTTTTGAATTGAATGTGTTTCTTTAAAATATACAGAATTCAAAAATGATTTAAAATCTTTCCATTCAAAACTTGAAACTCCAAGATTTTTTAATTTACTCCAAAAGGCACATTGTTTAACATAAACCTTAGTTATGGCATTAGAATTTTGTTTTGTAATAAAATTTTTAATAGGTTCTTCACCAATAAAGTTCTTTTCTGATAGGTATGTAAAATCTATCAAGGCTTCGCTAATCTTAATCATTGTATTGTTACGAGATATAATAAAAGCAATATCTTCTTTTGCTTTTTTAATCCCCCTATTATAAAATTTTGCTAAATCATCACTAAATGAGGATTCTTCTGGTATTAATTTATATGCCTCAAATGAAATTTCAGAAATCACTAGCTCAGAAATCCATTTGAAAATTTCATAAGAAATGCATTCAAACAACCACTGGTTCCACTTTGAATCTTTGTGAATACTTTCTCTATTAGCCGATATAAGGAAACTTGTATTTACTAAAATAGGCAAAGCATATTTTGTTTCTCCAGTAGGTAAATAAGAAAATAAAACACTATCTTTTTTTTCTAAAATAACTATTCCATTTTTATCAATTTGAGCAGCAAAAATCATCTCAATATTTTCAGCCTCTAATAATTTTGGGGGGATATTACGTTCTACTAAAAGAGTATTTCTTAAATCTTCTGAAATATTTAAATCAACATTTTTTATTAACCATTCTTTTTGAGATATTTCTCCTTTATTTAGTATAATTCTATTTGCGTTACTTCTATCAATTGTAATAACTTTATCTTCAAAATTAATTTCCATTATATTCTTTAAAAATAAAAACATATTAATATTTTGTGATAAATTTTGAATTGCATCTATCGTTTCTTTTATATGATTTATTTTAAGTATTGTTGCAACACTTGCACCAATTTCAGAAATAAAATTTCTAATTTCTGCTCCAACTTCTGTACTTTCTGTGAATATCGGTATTATCTGCCAAGGATATTGAAATGTTCGATTATTTTCGTTTTCCCATTCTTTTTGCGTTTCATCCCATTTCCATCCAAAATTATATGAACTATCAAATCTAAAGAATTCGCCATCCGTATATATTACAACATTGTTCGATTGACCAAATACTGATTTAAATCCAATACCCTTATATCCAGTCTTTTTTATGTCGGATTTTTTTGTTCCGTTGTTAATATTACAAATACCTCGGATATCTTTTTCATCAAACACTTTACCAGAATGTGCTACTACCAATTCATCATCAAATACTTTTACCCAAACTTTAACCCCGTCAGCTTTGCAAGATGAGTCATCAGCATTTTGTAGAAGTTCATATATAAATCTATTTGCATCTGTATAAAGATCTACCGATAAAGCAGTTATAGAATCAGCTTGATTCGCTGCTTGTGTTGGGTTCTTATAACTTGTATTATCATCAAAAATTTTTTGTATTGCTGTCATCAGCTCTGTTCCATTCATAATATCACCTACTTAAAATTAAAATATATATTTTTGTACTTATCCATTATCGTTTTCATCAACTTAATTAAACCATTGTTTTATATTATTGATATAATGTGACCTGTTAAAATAGTCAAATTACTATTCTTATTTTCTTTCAAATAGTAATCCAAGACTTTATCCGCTACACACCAAGAGAAATGCAGTGATTCCGGAAATTCTAGATATTATGCAGTTTAATCAAAGTCAAATAGCTCATCAGATCTTTTGGTGCTTCAAAAACACAAAGAGTATCACTTGTTTCTTCTTTACAAAAGGGATAGGTCTTATCTGAATTTTTCACATCAGCTCTGAATGATTTTCCTACTGTGTTGGTGCTTCTTACACTGGCATACTTAGGTTCTTTTTCCTTATCGAATCCTACAAATACACAGCTTACATATTTATTTTCATACAGCTTGTCTTCCTTTATGAAGTTATACACAATATCCTTATCAATGCCCTAGTGTAAATGAGCTAGACAATAACATGCTTATAGATATCATTTTTTTCAGGAAGAATAAATTCTTCCTTCGGTTCTTCTTTTTCAAAAATCCATTATGGTACTTGATAGATAATTTCCGTACTTAATCCAAGTAGCTGCTTGTAAAAAAAATTATATTCTAAAAAACAACAAAAATATATTTAAATCTCCAAAAATAGTTAGTCATATTTTTGCATACTTCGACAAAGTAATTAAACTTCTAATCCTACATCTATAAAAAACATAAACCCCCTTTCAAATATAAGAAGGTGCGTATCTTATTAATTTTTTTTTGCATTGTACAATTAAAAGACTTCCTTCACATCATCCCACTCCTCAATAAAAATACAAAATGCGTTGGCGTGAGAATTTCGATCTTCTCCACCAACACATTAAATATGCCTTCTTAAATTGTTCGAGCAATCCTTCTTTACAGGCTTGAATTATGCCATGTACTCTTTGTTACAAATTTTTTCAAAAAGGCTGAATCAATATATTTAAAAGGTAAGAGGTATATGAAGAAGAAGATCCATGAGTAGAAAAAGAATCCCTATTGATAATCACTGTTTACCGCTTTTTGATTCTAAATATCATTTTAAAAATCTTACAACGATGATGAGATGTTATTTCCGCAAACTTGGTCCCATTTGTTATATAGTATTCGCCAGAAAAATTTTTCTTATCACTTTAGAATATTCAACACTTTGGAGGATGATCAAAGGTAAAATGCGAAGGAAATTGATGTAGGGAATTGAACATCATGAATTATCTAAATTATTTATTATATGGTATAATTATATAAAAACTAAGCGCCTTTAAAATACGAAGCCCAGCCTTCGTTCATGATTTTCGTTTCCAACTGTGGCCAGAAATACAACATTTCCTCACGCATCATCGTTAAAATGTCACGTTGCCACTCATCTAGTTCACGGCTGTATTCTTGAATGAATAAGAGGATATCTTTTTCAGGCTGTGGCGGAAATCTTTTTCCTTTCTTTTTGGGCCGATCTTTTTTCACATTGCGCTCATCCATCCGCCACAAATCATCATATGGTGTGACATTTGTCTGTTCATCCTCATCTTCATCAACAAATATATCCTCAATCGACCAAGAAAGCTGTGGTCTTAATAATGAAGGATCAATATGCTCTTGAATGGCGAGCACCGCATCTAAAAATTTTTCAACCTCAAGCTTCCCATAATCATGTTCATATTTCTTGACGCGATCTGCTGTTGCCGCCATGCTTTCTACCATATCCCTCTTCGTATTGCTAAAACGAACATTATTTTTGAAAAAATCACAATGGGCTAACACGTGGGCAACGATTAATTTATTTTGAATTAAACTATTTGTATTTAACAAAAAGGCATAACAAGGATTGGAGTTAATAACGAGTTCATATATTTTACTTAATCCTAAGTCATAATGAAGCTTCATTTTATGAAATTGCTTTCCGAAGCTCCAATGAGAAAATCGTGTTGGCATACCGTAAGAACCGAATGTATATATAATATCGGCTGGACAGATTTCATAACGCATTGGATAAAAGTCTAGACCAAAGCCTTTCGCAATTTCGGTAATTTCTTCAATAGCATACTGTAATGCTTGATGTTCATTTCTCGCCATCTTCATCTCCCCTTTTAGTCAAGCTGTTTCATTTATTGGTCCAAAAAATTGAAAACAACTTACCCTTTATGTAAATTTATGTGATGTACATAGATTTAATGAAAAAGATTAGCAAGAAAAAAGCAGGTGCAACAAAAACACACCTGCCCATCACTATTGTTCACCCTTTAATTTATCCTTTAAAGCAAAACCAACAAGCCAAATAAATAGCGGCACACAAATTGCAATCGATAAGGAAATTCCAATCCATTCATTTTCAATAAATCGCATTGCCCGAGCATGGTCAAAAACGATCCAATAGCTGAATCCTCCTAATAAAAGCCCAACCGGGATTATTAGCGGACGATAACTTTTAAGTCCCAATATTTTTTGTAAGGAAATCGAAGCACAGTATAAACTTACCATCGTTTGTGTTAAAAGTGATATAGCGAAAAATGCAACCATTACCATTTCATAGCGATGTATGTAAAGCCCCATTTGTGCACTTCTTGCCATCTGCATACAAGAAACAATATATTCACCAGCAACATGTGCTGACAGTACGCCCGTTTCAACAATGGGCCACATTAATATAAAACCCGCTCCGTAAAAAATGCCCGCAAGATTTGAACGCTTCCATACTTTGATTTGTTAAACATTCGGTAAGATCAACGAAATCATCATGAACACCATTGTCCAATCAGCGAATAAATGACGCCCCGCCCACGCTGTATTTACCACTCCTGATTCAAAAATGGGCAAAAGCTCACGTATATCAAACTTCCCAAACGATCCGAGTAGCAATAATATATTTAAGCTTAAGATTGAAAAAACACCAATCAGAGCCATTCTTGCCATTACCTCTAGCCCAAAATATATTGCATAACAACCGACTACCATTGCAACAATGATAAAGATAATGGTATGGGCATCAGGCAAAAAGTAGTCTTTTAAATGGTAAACAAATGTTGCCATAATGGGCCCCATTGAACTTAGAAAATAAACAAAAAAGAGAATCGCCAACAGTTTTCCGAACCATTCACCAAACATTGTTCTTCCTTGTTCGATCAGATCTCCTTTTGGCATCCGCTGTATAACCATAACAACGAAGACTATAAAAACCGTTGCTGCTAAATTTGCAATAATGGTTGAAAGCCAAATATCCCGCCCAACTTCACGTGCCATACTTCCCTGTGTCAGACCAATCGCTTTTGCATAAACCATATTAATGATTAATCCCATTAACATTCCATTTGTAATTTGAACTCTCATCGCTCATCCCTCATCATTTTCCAGAACGGGTTGGGTTATATAATAAAACTCCACCTTTCACTTTTGCGTCCACATTTACTGTAAACTCCACATCGGAAAAGGTTGAATCCCATGAATCTTTAATCGTCTTCCACTCACTAGGAAACTTGTTGTTAAATCTTTGACCTAATTCTAGAAAATCCGACTTATACTCTTTTTGAGCTTTTGTTAGTAATTTTTCAATAGACCCCTTAACTGTTCTCTCTAGTTCTTTCTCGATTGTTCTTACATCCTCTTCATTTGCAATAGAAAATGGACAACCCGCTTCGACAACATTCACAAATGCTTTAAAATTAACAGTAAAAGCAGGTCTTCCATTTTTATATGCTGGAATAACATTGAATCTATCATGAACAATTTCCGCTGTAATTACCTCGTCGGGACCTCTTGGACAGGATAGTACGACTGTTTGTGATTTTACCTTTTCGATAAATAAAACGGCCGCCTTTGAATCTTCCCGATCCAAAATGCCAACAAGTTTATCACCCTTAAATACACCTGCACCCTCTAACTCAACTTGCTTATAGGCCCCTGCTTGGCCTTGTTTTTTATTCGAGACCCCGCGCTCAATCAAACGAACTCTTGCAATAATCGGCTGAGTTGTTTCACTTAAGTAGGCAGATTGGACGTCAAGTAATTCCGTCCTTGGGGCTGCTCCGGAAATATCTGTGTATCGATACAGTTTGTCAAGTGCTTCCCCAGGAATAACTTCCAACCCCGTCATAGTAGAAATTATGTCTTTTGCTTTATTCGGTGTTATTGCCACCCATGTCCGCATACGGAGCTCAGGATTTCTTGTAAAAAAGTCAATGATATCCTTAATTCCATCCCTTGCTATATCTTCATTAATAACGATGATATAGTTATGGGCCCAGAACACCCTTCTTGTTGAAAAAGAAGCCAAATGCCGAATGGCATCAAATAATGTTTCACCTTGGGATGATGCAGACCAAATTGGATCACCAGTACCACCCGCTGGTGCTCCCGTTTGTCCTCTTGAATCGGCAGGACGGGCAACTTCTACGGTCACTTCATACCCTTTTTCTTCAGAATTTTCCTCTATAGGGTCTTCAATTTTATCAATACCAACAGCCATAACTAGCGCCAAATCATTAATTTCTCGTTTACCACTGCAACCTGAAAGGAAAATGATTAAAATAACAAATGCTAAGAGGATCTGCTTTGTCATTCATTTTTCTCTCCTTTCAGTTTTTTTGGTTTTCTAAAGCCTTTCCGTTTCTCAGCCTCTTTATCATCTTTACTATCCGTTTTTTCGTTCTTTTTACCTGGTTTAATTTCTGGAGGCTGTGGTATTTGATCCTCTTTCACCCGATTTTCCTGACCTTCAGCTAACTCAGGTTGACTGATCATTTTCCACCAAGGGAAACGGACAATGGCATCTTTTTGATCAGATGGTTTAAATGGTGAGGCAGGTGCTAAATAAGGCTCACCAAAGGAACGAAGAGAAACAGCATGTATAGCTAGTAAGAAGAAACAAGCAGCAAATCCTAACAACCCCATTGTTCCTGAAGCAATTAGCAGCGGAAAGCGGATAAGCCGAATGGAAAAGGATGCCGCATAGTTTGGAATTGCAAATGAAGCAATGCCAGTCAATGCCACAACAATAACCATAAAAGGAGAAACTAAACCTGCTTGTACAGCGGCTTGTCCTATAATTAATGACCCGACAATACTAACAGCCTGTCGAACTGGTTTAGGCATCCGTAACCATGCTTCCCTCATAAG
>JAEWMK010000104.1 GCA_023457235.1 Bacillota bacterium | reverse complement strand
TGATAAATCGTCGATTAAATTTTGCAAACAAGAAATTTTTCCATATTTCGTTATTTTAATCGAAAATGGCACAGTAATCTTTATTTTTCTCTGATTTTTAATGAATTACTAGTTTGACAAAATACGGTTTTTTTATTCGTTAGTACAACATGTAGTGGGTATTGAAATATTA
This sequence comes from Bacillota bacterium, assembly GCA_023457235.1. Taxonomy (GTDB): domain Bacteria; phylum Bacillota; class Bacilli; order Bacillales; family Bacillaceae_J; genus Schinkia. The sequence goes on along the minus strand of JAEWMK010000104.1, from coordinate 25,430 downwards.
TTGATACTATATATTGATTTCGAGATGATGTTATGGTACGGTATGTATATTGAATTAAACAACTAGAATACCTACTAGATTTTAAAACTAACTTAAACTTTATTAATAGTTTTAAGGGGAGATGAAGTAATGGTGACGGCTGCTGCCGAAAAAATGATGGTTGATGTTGAAAGATTAAATAAGGACATTGCATTATTCCCACAGGTCCATGAAATTACAGAAGATATGAAGCTTACTCATAAAGGTGTATCACGTCTTGTAATGCTTGATCGGTATGCATTTAAGGATACCGAAAAAATTACGTTTGCTACTGGAGATTTTGTTGTTCTTACGATTAAAGAGGACCCTAAATTTCCAGCTCGCGGTACAGGCTTTATACAAGATATTGATTGGGAAAATAATAAAGCTGTTGTATTAGTCGAAGAAGAGTTTCGCGGAGCTCTTGAAAATGAAAAGGAAATAAAAACAGGCCTTATCACTCGATCACTTGATGTAATCGAAAAACCGCTTGAGATCTACTATGAGCAAATTGCAAAGCGTGTTGCAACAGGCCTTGCTGCAGTAGAAGAAACGGAAGAGAATCGCCAAGAGTGGTTCAAAAAGTTCTATGAAGAGCTTGCCGATTTGAACTTTATCCCAGCTGGTCGTGTACTTTACGGTGCAGGATCAGACACAGCCGTGACCTTCTTTAACTGCTATGTAATGCCATTTGTTCAAGACTCAAGAGGAGGCATTTCTGAACACCGCACACAAGTAATGGAAATCATGAGCCGTGGCGGCGGCGTTGGAACGAACGGTTCCACACTGCGTCCTCGTAATACATTAGCACGCGGCGTAAACGGAAAGTCTTCCGGCTCAGTTTCTTGGTTAGATGATATTGCGAAACTGACACATTTGGTAGAGCAGGGTGGGTCGCGCCGCGGAGCGCAGATGATAATGTTGGCGGATTAACAATTGATGCACTAGTCCGCGTCGTTCAGAAAATGAACGACTAGAAAATCGGGTGAATTGCAGGGAAATCCTTAGAGACTTATGTGCTACAACGTGACTGGAAACAGTGAGCGTGAATGCCTAAAAAACATAAGTATTGGAAAATCTGCAGCCAAGCGTCATTGGGCAAAGGTAATGGCGAAGGTTCAACGACTAGAGAGTGAGTCCCAACAATAAACTCTCATAAGCGCCCGGCCCCTAACAGTTAAAGCTGAGGGTGATGATATAGTCTAGTCCGTCTGCTATTGCAGAGTAAATATCCTGAAAAGGACGGTAAATACGTGGCATCCTGACATTGTTGAATTCATTATTTCAAAAATGCAAAACCCAAGAATACTTCGTTTCTTAATTGAAAATACAAAAGATGAACATATCAAAAAGCTTGCTAAAGATAAATTAAAATTTACACCGTTATCGGAAACTGAAAAAGCAATGTACCAAGGTATTGTAAATTATAAAACAATCCCTGGAACAGGCGGTTTCCCTGATAAAGTAATCCATGAAGCTGAGGATAAACTTGAAACAGGCGGACATTATAGCGTTCATAATCCTGAGTTTCTAACTGGAGCTAATATCTCAGTTTGTTTAACAAAGGAATTCATGGATGCTGTTGAAAAAGATGAATATTACGAATTAAAATTCCCTGATGTAGAAAATTACAATCAAGAGGAAATGAAACACTATAATGAAGAATGGTACAAAATAGGCGATGTCCGTGAATGGGCAAAGCTTGGACATAGAGTACGTGTTTATAGAAAAATTCGTGCAAAAGAGCTTTGGAACTTAATCAATATTTGTGCAACATACTCAGCTGAACCAGGCATTTTCTTCATCGATAATGCAAATGACATGACAAATGCACGTGCCTATGGTCATCAAGTAGTTGCAACAAATCCGTGTGGTAGAGAGTAGTTTGCCTCACGTTAAAAATTGCGGAATTAAGCGGGAACCCTGAGATGGGAATCCGAACCGAAGGCTAAAGGTAAAACTTTAGCCAGGGGCAACGCATAGATGGTGAACCTCTTTATAAGAGAATATAATCCATCCACGAGGCCGCAACATTACACAACTTAACACTTAAGAGTTGACTCTAGTCCATATAAAAATTAAGAGGTGTTAATCATGAATAGAGGGTATGCGGGCTTTTATAAAGGACATTATTTAAGGAGTTCTTATGAATACGCATATGCCAAATTTCTTGATTTTCATTCGGTACAATGGGGCTACGAAGAACAAACTTTTGACTTAGGTTATAAAAAATATAAACCAGATTTTTCTTCTATGATGATACTGGCAGGTTGGAAAAAATAGTCGAGATTAAATCAAGGAATAAGGAAGCAAAGGATAATGCCATAAGGGCACTAAATATTATTAGAGAAAACTATAATATCAAATGTGAATTAATTTCTTATGAAGAGTTATTAAGTTTATATCAACAGTTACCTTTCAGTTTAAATTCAGTTATCACTGAATGGATACAATCTAAATCGACAACTGTTAATAAAACTAACTTTGGCGAACTAAATAGCCATTATGGTTTTGAACATCGACTTGAGACAAAAAGGAAAATAGGAGAACATACTAAAAGATTGTGGGCTTCTAATTCTATTGCAAAACAAAAGATGCTAGCTGGTCTTAGAAAAACAGGTCAAGTTCAAAAAGGTAAAATAAAAACTCCAAGAGAAATAAGAAATTGTCTAAGATGTAAAGATGAGTTCACGGTGCTAATTACATCGAATCAACGTTTTTGTGGAACTAGGTGCTCGAGAAAACAAGCGATGGAGCTTGCTACTGAAGCTTACGTTGAAAAAAGAAATAGTATTCACAATGATATTAAAAAGTATGTTATTAGGTGGTCTCTTGAAAATAAAATCCTTGTGCTTTCAATACCTTTAAATAAAATAAAGACTATGATTCAGCCTCTACTAGATGATATTCATCAAAACTTTGGAGTGACGGATATAAGAGTCATATCAAAAGCAGTTTTTGGTGAAGACCGTGGGAGAAAAGAACTAATAAAATTCATGAAAAAAGTGTGTAATGAAAAGATATGCTGAACTTACACAAACAAAGAAGTGTAAGAATCAAGGGATAAAAAGCCTTTGAGATAACAACTGGAACAACCTCTCGCACCTTACAGTGTTTGTAACTTAGCTGCAGTTAACCTTGGTCAAATGGCTGATAAGAAAGAAAAGCGCGTTGATTTTGACAAGCTTAGAAAAACAGTTCGCACTGGCGTAAGAATGCAGGACAATGTTATAAACGCAACACCATATTTCCTTGAGCAAAATAAAACACAAGCTTTAGGTGAACGCCGTGTTGGCCTAGGTGTTATGGGCTTGCATGACCTCTTAATTTATTGCGAAACAGAATATGGCTCTCCAGAAGGAAATGAGCTTGTCGATAAAATATTTGAGGCGATTGCAACTGAAGCATATCAAGCATCAGTTGAACTTGCTAAAGAAAAAGGCAGCTTCCCATTCCTTGTTGGGGAAACTGAAACAGAAACAAATCGTCTTAGAAAAGCATTTACGGATACAGGATATATGCAGAAAATGCCTGAAGAAATCCGTCAACAAATCTTAGAAAATGGTATTAGAAATTCACATTTACTAACTGTTGCTCCTACGGGTAAACAACTTGCTCCCTACACTTGTAAGAGTGTAGCGTAAACTTAGCTATATGCGGGAAACTCCGAGTATCCTTTTCGTACCTGTGTCTTGCCAACACATTAATAGGTAAAAATCGAAAGGTGCGGACAATCCGCAGGGAAGTCATGGCTGACCCCTCAACGACTACATGCTGAGCAACCTATTTAATAGGTTGAAGATATAGTCTGACCCATGTGGCGATACATGGAGTGGGTACTAATAATCCCACCCTCTTAAATTATTAAGAGAGTAACAATTGTGAGTACAGGAACAATGGTTGGTGTTTCAACAGGACTTGAACCTTACTTCTCATTCTCTTACTACCGAAGCGGCCGCTTAGGTAAGTTTATTGAAGTAAAGGCTGATATCCTTCAAGAATATTTAAATAATAACCCAGATGCAGATCCAGAAAACCTACCAAAATGGTTTATCTCTGCAATGGATTTAAAAGCTGAAGCACATGCTGATGTACAATGTGTAATTCAGCGTTGGGTAGATAGTTCAATAAGTAAAACAGTGAATGCTCCTAAAGGCTACTCTGTTGAGCAGGTTGAAAAAGTTTATGAAAGATTATATAAAGGCGGAGCTAAAGGTGGAACCGTTTATGTTGATGGCAGCCGTGATGCACAAGTATTAACTCTTAAAGCTGAAGAAAACAGTATGGATGATGTTGAATTCGATAAAGTACCACATGAACAACCACGTGTTGTATTAGTTGATACAATCAGTGACCTTCGTTCCACAGACGTAACAATCGGAAATGAAGTAGGCAATACTTGTCCGGTTTGCCGCAAAGGTAAAGTAAAAGAAATCGGCGGATGCAACACATGTACAAACTGTGGCGCACAGCTTAAATGTGGTTTATAAAAATACGCATGAAATTTTTAAATAGACAATGAACAGATAGCTCAAATCGGATATTGATTTGGGCTATCTTTATATGCAAAAGTGTGATTTATTAATATAAAAACACATAGATTGTGAAGGGTTGCACTTAAACAAACGGGCAGGTTTATTGAATAATACAAGGTTATTAAAAAAAATAAAGAAGAGATACTGGATGCTCCAGATCTCTAATGATCAACGGAAATTATCTTTATGGAGTGAGTCGTATGGCCAAACTATGACTTTCTCCCGTCGCAATAGCATTAACATTATTGAGGTTACTAACCTGCACGGGAACATTGCTGTTAGTATTGGTACCATTCCCCAATTGCCCAAAAAAGTTCCGTCCCCAAGCCCGGACAGTTCCGTCGGCTAATAGTGCAAGACTATGCTCTGATCTATTGCCTGACGCAATGGCAATCACATTATTGAGGTTACTAACCTGCACGGGAATATTACTGCTGGTATTGGTTCCGTTGCCCAATTCCCCTTGCAAATTTGCACCCCAAGCACGAACGGTTCCGTCATTTAACAGTGCGAGACTATGATCCTCTCCAGCTGAAATGGCGACGACATTACTGAGGTTACTGACTTGCACAGGAATATTACTGTTAGTATTGGTTCCGTTCCCTAACTGTCCTTGAGCGTTGTTGCCCCAAGCTCGGACAGTTCCGTCATTTAACAGAGCAAGGCTATGTGAACCACCTGCTGAAATAGCAATAGCATTATTGATTCCGCTGACTTGTACGGGAACATTGCTGTCAGTATTGGTTCCGTTGCCCAACTCACCATTAAAGTTTCTCCCCCAACCTTTGATGGTACCATCATCTAACAGAGCGAGACTATGAGAGAATCCTCCAGCAATGGCAATAGCATTACTGATTCCGCTGACTTGTACGGGAACATTGCTGTCAATATTGGTTCCATTGCCCAATTGTCCATTACTATTTTGGCCCCAAGCCCGGATAGTACCGTCATCTAATATAGCGAGACTATGGAGCCCACCTCCAGCAATGGCAATAGCATTACTGATCCCACTAACCTGTACGGGAACATTGCTGTCAGTATTTGTGCCATTACCCAACTGTCCAAATGAGTTATCACCCCATGCTCTTACGGTTCCGTTAATTACCAGAGCGAGGCTATGCTGTTGTCCTCCTGAGATAGCTGAGGCATTGGTGATGTCACTAACTTGTACGGGAACATTACTGTTAGTATTGGTTCCATTGCCCAACTGCCCATTAATGTTACTCCCCCATGCCCAAACTCTTATAAGTCGAATTCCCAATAATAATCACTCCCTAAATAAATTTATATATATTAATATTCTAATAAGATAGAGTTGGTATGGATAAAACCCCCAGGTGTTATGTGGAATCTTGCAAGAGAGGGGCTGATACAGGCTAAGCAAAAGGATACGTCACTTATTCACAAGGTTTCGTGTTCTGACTTTAGTAAGTTTGTGAAGATTTGCACTTAAAGTAAACGGGGGCAAGAGTTTAAGATCAAAGCTGTCATTGCCGGCAGCTTTTTCTTGTTGAACTAACGATACAGGTTACAATCGGACTTTTATCAGGGGTACAAGTAAATTGGGCAGATATTGTTAATTAAGCAAAAGTGAATGCGAATATGTTTCATTTACGGAATTGGAATAAAAATATCTCAGCAAAAAAATGGCAAGAAACTTTTAATCATTTAATACAGCTAATAGATTGTAAAAAATTACGTTTGATGATGGTTGATTCTAAGTATGACTTGTCGGATGTCAAAAAGGCAATTGAAGCTGTTTAATTTTCTAATAAAACAAAAGGGAAAGTATTTTTAACAAATTACTGAGTTCATTCTTGTTCAACAAACGGTGCATTACCGGAACAACGGTAATGCCTTTTTCTTATTGAAGTAAGTACACGCCTTCACAAATTTTTGTGCAACTTTGGAACAACAATCATGTAATAGTGGAAAGAAATCAAGCAAATTTTTGGTTGGTTATCAATTTCCAATGTATTAGTACAAGCCGATTTCCAAATGAAAATCAGCTTGTGCTTTTTTTTAGGTGGTTATTAGCATATTTTGACTCCCAATCGCCGGGATTTGTGTCATCCGGGATCACACCATTGATAATATCTTGATAGTGATCTAATTTCTCTTCCATATATTTTACTGTTCGTTTCGATTCCTCTAATTGAGCCTGAGCAATCTCTTTTTGTTTCATAATGATTTCATATCGTTCCTGAATGGTACTATTTCCTTCCAAACACAAATCTACATAGGATTTAATGTCTTCCACTGACATTCCAACTTGCTTCAAATATTTAACACCTATAAGCCAGTTAATTGATTCCTGATCAAAAAGTCGATTATTGTTTTTGTCACGCTGAACACTTGGAACTAATCCTTTATCCGTATAGAAACGAACGGTATGCTCGGTTAGATCAAGGAGCTTGGACACTTCCTTCACAGTATACATTTAAACCACTTCCTAAAAATTTATTATAAAAATTGTTTAAAAGCCCTTTCCTTCGTCTTACTCGAAGGTGATAGGATTGTCATTGTTCAAGTTGCTAAGATTGTAATCCCGGAAAAAAGAACAATAGAAATGCTAATCTAAAAACAATGTTTGAAGTATAGTTTAGCAAATTCTTTAAAAGTATAAGCTTAGTTCCTCATTGAAAAAATTTTTAAAAATTATTCATAAGTATTGACTTCGTGTGACACGAAGGTAGTAGGCTTATATTAGCACAAGCGTGCTGAAACAGTAAATCCCCAACAAATGAGGACTAAATGGGATAAAAAGAGTGGCTTGGCACTTAATATAGAAAGCACAGGAGGAACATTTATGCAAAAAGTAATTTTAAACAATGGTGTGGAGATGCCAATACTGGGCTTTGGTGTTTTTCAAATTGAAGATCAAGACCAATGCGAACAGGCTGTCTACGATGCCATTATGGCAGGCTATCGCTTGATTGATACCGCTGCTACTTATTTGAATGAAGAAGCGGTGGGAAAAGCCATTAAACGGGGCGGTGTCCCAAGAGAAGAACTATTCATTACGACAAAACTTTGGGTACAGGATGCTGGATATGAGAATACTAAGATAGCATTCGCAAAATCTCTAGAAAAACTACAATTGGATTATTTAGATTTATATTTAATCCATCAGCCATTTGGTGATGTGTATGGTTCTTGGCGTGCTATGGAGGAGTTGTACCGTGAAGGTAAGATCAGAGCAATTGGCGTTAGCAACTTCTATCCCGACCGGGTGGTGGATTTAATTCTTCATAACGAAGTTGCTCCCGCAGTAAATCAGGTCGAAACTCATCCATTCAACCAGCAAATCGAGAGTCAAAAAGTCATGAAAGAGTACAACGTTCAGATTGAGTCATGGGGTCCTTTTGCGGAAGGAAAAAACAATTTATTCCAAAACGAAATTTTGGTATCAATAGCTGCAAGGCACAATAAATCAGTCGCTCAGGTGGTTTTACGTTGGTTTACACAAAGAGGGATTGTTGTGATTCCAAAATCTGTTCGTAAGGAAAGAATGATCGAAAACTTTAATATCTTTGACTTTGAATTAAGCAAAGAAGATATGGATAAGATTGCTACGTTAGATACAGGCAAGAGTTTGTTCTTTTCTCATACCGATCCTGAAATCGTGAAATGGATGGGTAATTATAAGATTGGTGATGAAATCTAGATATCAGAGACAGATGGAAGATGAAATTATCGCAACGGTTCAAGCTTAAATTTACAGCTGAAACAGAGGACGGATTCAACAGTTTAAGTACAGAAAATCAATTTAAAATTTAAAGGAGATACTTATTATGGAATACGTTACATTAAACAACGGAGTAAAAATGCCTATCATCGGTTTTGGTGTTTATCAAATCACGGACATGGCAGAATGTGAACGAATTGTCGAAGAGGCAATCAAAGCGGGGTATCGTTCTTTTGATACTTCAGCTGCTTACTTTAATGAAGAAGCTGTTGGACGAGCAATCTCTAAAAGTGGTGTGCCTCGTGAAGAATTTTTTATCACTACAAAATTATGGGTTCAAGATGCCAGCTACGAAGCTGCGAAAGGTGCTTACCAAGCTTCTTTAGATAGATTGGGTTTGGATTATTTAGACCTTTACTTAATACATCAACCATTTGGTGACTATTATGGTGCATGGCGTGCCATGGAAGAATTATATGAAGACGGAAAAGTTCGCGCGATTGGCGTTAGTAACTTTGACGATGCTCGCTTAGCTGACTTAATTATCAATAATAAAGTCACTCCGGCTTTGAATCAAGTGGAAACTCACCCATTCTTCCAACAAAAAATTGCCATTGAAACCATGAAAAAATATGGTGTTCAAATTGAATCATGGGGACCATTTGCCCAAGGCGGCAAAAGTATTTTCACGAATCCAACATTAATAGAAATTGCAGAAACTCATGGAAAATCAGTAGGTCAAGTTGTCTTACGCTGGCATATACAACGAGGTGTCGTTGTGATTCCAAAATCAACAAATTCAGATCGTATGAAACAAAACTTGGATGTTTTTGATTTTGAATTAACTAATGAAGATATGGAAAAAATTGCTGCGTTAGATTTAGGACACAGTGAATTAATCGACTATTTACAAGCTGCATCAGCAGAAATGCTAAACAGCTTAAAAGTACATGACTAAGGGAACACGAAATTGCTGAGATTTTTCTCAGCTTTTTTGCAACAATTGGGCGCTTTTCATGAAAAAGAAGGCGTCCGTTTGCATGGATAACACATTTAAGAAACTAAGTTTATGAAAGTGCGAAAAAGGATTGTGAAACCTTTCACTTAAACGGGGGCTTATCTTTAATAAGCATTTGCTGTTTTCGATATAAAAGGTAAATGCATCAGCACCCGAAAGATTTGATTGGTAGGATAGTTCATAGGTGGTATAATTAGAAAAAGAATATCTTGGAGCGGAGGAAAGTGCTGTGGAAGATATATTAAAACAAATTTTAAGTGAACTGAAAGAAATAAAGACAGATATTGGTGATTTAAAAATGGGACAAGCAAGACTTGAAGTCGGACAACAGAAATTACAGCAAAACTTAATCGAAAGTCTTGGGACCTATACAGATAAAATTAGTGAACATTTTGACGACAAAACCGAAGTATTGAATAAAAGAGTTTATAAAGTTGAAACTGAAATAGAGAGATTAAGTAGACAGTAGAGAAGTTGAACTTCAACACTGTCTTTTTCTTTTGGATTTGGCGAATACGCTAGGTATCCGATATAATGTCCTCTTCAAGTTGAGAGAGCGATTGCTAAACAAGGGGTAATCGCTTTTTCGAAAGTGGCGGAATAGTTAAAGAAGGATAGCATTAGGAGTAACATTTAAATATGAATATATATGAGCTATTAATAATTTCATTGGCTTTATTATTGTTTGCCGGAAACGCCTTTTACGTCGCTTTTAAGAAATATGAACATGATGACGATTTTTCTGGAGGATGGGATACATTTTCTTTTATTGAATTTTTATTAGGTATATTTTTATTAATATCAGAAAAGTTTTTTCCGAAAGGACACCATATAATTATTTTTAAAATTATCTCTTTTTTATTTGGAGTATTTGTGATAGGCTTGGCAGTTTTACTATGGGTGCTTTTCACACCTTTTAAGTAACTTGGATCTTATACAAACCAAAATTAACTTCATTCAATTTAAGAAGACCACCTGCGCTGTTGAATCTTTTTACAGTACAGGTGTTTTTTCTTTTTTATAAAAGAGATAATTACACCATGTGCGGTTGCGATTTCCCTGTTTCGGAAATATCCGTATGAGATTCAACCTCGAGATCCAGCAGTGTCACATACTGCTGTCCACCGTGCATATCTCGTTCTTCGGTACTTCCCTCAATTGGAACCCTTGGAACGCTGACTTTGGCTACCTGAATCTCAGGCAGACAGAATATCTTTACATGCTCCGGCGCCACATGGAACACTTCCGCTATCCAAGTACGATCCCGCTCAAAGGTTGCAGCAATTTTCTCGGTATCTTCCACAGAATTGCAGAATGCATCTATAGTCAGCCAGAATGGGCCGGCATTTTTACTTCTTAAATATTTTGCAGTTTGTCCAATTGTTGCCATTTTCCTACCTCCTTAGACCATTTCAGTTTCCATACGCACCAGTTCAAACGGATCATCAATGGATACAGTATGGTAAAGTTTAAATTCATAGACGGCTCCGCGTTCAATTTCTGACGGAGAAAATATAAATCCAAATGAAGGCATCTGGCGGTCCGGGAAAATGTTATGATGCAGAAGCAGTGGGTTGAAGGCTCTTGCTACCTGTGTTGCCAATTGTTGGGTATCAGCTGTCACTGTTAGGAGCACACCGATCTCATTAGGGACATATCCATCCGGTACCGGCATTCCGGATACTGCATTGTAGCCATATGGTTTCAGATTGAAACGATAGGTTCCTTTTTTGATCCCCATCTTATCCAACTTTTCCACACACTGCATAGCTACATCGTCAATCCAGGCCATCGGATTTTTCATGATGTCTCGATCACGGATCCCTACAATACTGATAGTCTGATAACCCACAGGGCCAGCGCCTTCCAGTTTCATAGTATAAGGAAGGTATTCTATCGTGGTACCTTCTACCCGTACGGAGGTCTCATCAATGGCGGTATATGTTGACTTTGTGGTGTTAATCCGGATTCCTGGCTCCGTCAAATGATACGGGTCGCTATTCTCATATAGCAAGTGAGCAGATACGGAATAAGGAGAAACGGTAGCTCCTTCTGCAACGGAATGGATGGTGAAACCAGTCTCGTCAAATTCTGCAAAAACACCGCTGGAGAGACCACCGCTAGTACACAGACCTCCACATTCCATGACCTTTGCTGCGTGCCAGCTAGCAGCCGGATGACACCCCTTCATTAACGGGTAGGCAGCTATGACAGCAGTATCAGTGGAACGTCCGCCGATGACAATATCTGCATCATCTTCTAGTGCCTTTTGATAAGGCTCAGCACCACAGAGAGCAACGATGTTAGAACATTCGTCAAAGGTCATTTCAGAAATTTCCGGTGCACCCAATAGAGCCGTTACCTTTCCGTCCTTAAATTTCTTCTTGATCACCTCGGGACCCTGCTGGGAATAAATTTTCACGATCTTTTTGTGGATTCCCAGCTCCTCACAAATCTCACGGATAATTTCTGTGGTCTCATCCACACCAAGGTCAGAACCGCAAGTTCCAACACTTCCGATAACCATCGGAACGCCAAGAGCATGTGCACCTTCAATCATCTGCTTTAAATCTCTGCGGACGGCCAGTCTCGCATATTTCCCTTTTCCGGTTCCCAGATAATATGGACCGGAATCGGTAGAACCTGCATCAGAACAGAGGATATCCGGATTCATGGCCAGACCTCTTTTGAAGGCTTCTTCGGAACATCCTAGTCCAACTGCACCATAAGGTACAAAAACTTTAACTGTTGCCATAATTGTTTCTTCCTTTTCTTATTTGTGATTTATTTTCAATTAAATTATACTAGGAAAAAACCATAAGTGAAAAATGCCATTTTATATATAGAGGTATAATCAAAAAGTTATATGTTATATGGAGGGTTCAATGATTAATCATCGGGAAATACAATACCTTCTTACCATTTGTCAGGAAAAAAGTATTACCGGAGCAGCCAGAAAACTATATATTTCACAGCCAGCACTAAGCAAGATGATCACAAAGTTAGAGGAGGAAATTGATGCCCCTTTATTTATCCGGGAAAGCGGAGGAGTCTACCTGACCAATGAGGGAAAAATCTATATAGATGGATGTCTCAAGGTGAAGGGAATCTATGATTCTGTACGAAGTGAAATTGCAGACTTACAAGATGATAAGAAGGGGAAAATTACACTCGGTATATCATCCAGAACCAGCAGTTTCATTCTTCCACCTGTTCTTGAAGCATTCAAACAGGCATATCCACTGGTAGAACTTTCACTTGTGGAAGAAAATATTGCAGAACTTGAACAGCTTGCTATTACAGGACAAGTAGACTTGGCCCTAACCTATTATAATACCAATCCAAATCTTGAATATAGATTTCTGGCAAAGGACCCGGTCTATCTGGTTGCACCGCCCTTCTTCTATCAGTCACATACTGATTGGCGCTTTGGGTTTCAGAATTCTTTACTAAAGCCGGAAGAACTGGAAGGAAAACCAATGATTTTGTTTAAAAAGGGAAAGGGAATGCGGGAGGTCGCAGATATGTTTTTTTCACAGAATGCCGTTGCCCCAAAGATTATTCTGGAGACTAATAGTATCCTCCTTGCCTATAATCTTGTTCAGGAAGATAAAGGATTTACTTTTTTACCGGGTGTTGCTGTCAAATCCCTTTTTCAATTAAAACCGGGCGTCTTTTATCAGATGCAGGATTGTATCATGGAGCGAAATTTTTATGCATGCTTTAGAAAGGGCAGCTATCTCTCTCCTAGTATCAGGTATCTAATCCAGTCAATAGCGCAGTTATTGTAACTTGACGAAGGGGGAAATCTAGTTCGAAAAAGAAGGAGAAGTCATAAATAAAAACGAATTAGTGTGCAATGTTGTAAAAAGGAGAGAAGAGTTATGGAGATAACACCAGTAGTACTAATGGGAGATAGAGTAAAGTTAGAACCTATGGAAGTATATCACGAACAGGAATTATTGGATGCGGGAAACAATCCAGATATATGGGCATACATGCCAATGAAAGTTCAATCGATTGAAGATATGAAGCATCTTGTGGATGGAGCACTTCAAGCAAGAGGGCATGGAAGCGAGTTTCCTTTTGTTATTATCGATAAGGATTCGGGGAAAATTGTGGGAAGCACTCGTTTTCTTAATATATCCATACCAAACCGTAACTTGGAAATTGGTTCGACATGGCTGTCTCCAACGGTTTGGCGAACTAGAATTAATACAGAATGTAAGTATCTACTTTTGAAACATTGCTTTGAGATACTTGGGACAATCCGTGTTCAGTTGAAAACAGATAGTAGAAATGTGAGGTCTCAGCAGGCAATAGAACGGCTGGGTGCGGTAAAAGAAGGAGTGCTACGGAATCATATGATTATGCCTGACGGTTATTTAAGAAACTCAGTGTTTTACAGTGTAATCGACCGAGAATGGGAGCAAGTGAAGGAGAAATTGGAGAGTATGCTACGATAATTGCGTATTGAAGTGTTGATAATTAAACAAAATGAGGTTTTGGTAAAAAAATCCTAATCAAACTCTTTTAATTGGAAACCAAGATCTAAGTCAGCTGGTCTATTTTGGTAAAATGGTCTGTGAAAATGTACATTTTTGTTATGTTGAAGGGGGAAGTTGTTGGAATTTTATGTTAAAGTAAAATTGATTTAAGTATGAAATGAGTTGATATTATGGCTTTACCAATTTCTAATACTATTTTTTTATCAAAATGGGACTTACTTCGGAAGAAGGGAAAGCAACATTTTATGATAAAGAATACTTTAAAATTATTGAAGAAGTTGTTATCTAAAATTATTAAGCTTTAAGAAATTCCTATTGAACGGAGGATTATGTGGCAGAAACACTAGAACCTTTTACAATTAATAAATTGGATCAATGTATCGAACTATATATTAATGTCTTTAACAGTGAACCTTGGAATGAACCTTGGACATATCAATCCGCAAAGGAAAGACTTACAGATTTAATACATACCCCTAAATTTCTTGGCTTTTTATTATTTGAAAATGATAATTTAATTGGGTTCATTGCGGGAAATAGTAAAAAATCGTATTCTGGATTAACCTTTTATTTGGCGGAACTTTGTATAAATAGTCAAATTCAAGGTAAAGGTTATGGCTCAAAATTGCTTCTTTATTTGGAAGATGAATTGAAGCAAAGAAAAATTCAAAGCCTTTATTTATTAACAGCTAATGGAGGGCTTGCAGAAACATTTTATCTAAAAAATAACTATGAAATAAATGTGGACAGGATAGTGATAAAGAAGGATTTATGATGATATAAACAAAACTTACCTTACTTACTCCACTAACGAGGTGCGATAACTGAGCAAAGCTGTCGCTTCTTCAGCTATTGGAGCAGGTTAGTGGCACAATCAAGACTCTCTTTAATCTCGCATTTAATTCATATTCCGAAGTAAGCCAAATAAAAAATCCCTCAATAAGAGGGACGTTTCATTAATATAAAGGTTGTGGGTTTTGACAAGGTGGAAATCCATTTATATCCTGAATCATAAAAAAATCGTATTGTTTTAAGGCAAATTGAGCTTGATACAAATATTCAATTACAAGAAGCTTTCCGCCAGATGTACCGCACAAAATACCTGACGTCCCTTGTCCATTAGTTAATGAAACACCTACGGGTTGACCAATCAAATATCTAATTTTATATTGCCATGGCATAGTCATCACTCCTTCAATTATATCATATTTGAATAGAAAAGTTGGGTGCCTGTATTGTTTAAATGATGAGAACTAAAAAACTGGCAGTTCGAAACTAATGTACAGAAGATGAGCCCCTGCTTATTGAAGTAACGGGCAGCGTTAATCGAAGATGGATTAACGCTTTTCTTATTGAACGGGAAGGTTACCGAAAAAAGAGAGTATTTTGGGAAATACTTATAAAAGTTAATTATTTTTTACAGAGAGGGCTTCCTAAATGGATTTTAGAACAATACAAGAACAGTACCAAAGAGATAGAATCATCATGTGGATTGTGCTCATTTTATTCGTAGGGCTGTATATGTTCAAATATATCTTTTGGTGTTTTTTGCCTGTGGATTACGCTAATACTTATGCTCATCGTTGCATTGGGTTTGCTGATACTATTTACAAAAAAATTAAATGCTGATGAATTTGTTTATAAATTAATGGGGCTTTTCATTAGGGTGTGCGGATTGGGCATATCGGTACTATGTATTCTGGTTTATATTGCTGTTGGAACATTCAATTATTATTTGGATTTCCTAACTATATCAATGGGAATAAATTTTTGAACCCTTATTTTTTGAGCCCGGGATATTATGATGGTGAGGTATTAGAAATTCACTATTTGCCGAAATCTAAATATATAATTAGAATATGGTATGAAAATAAATTATTATAGTTTCCTATTGTGTTAACGGGGGCGTTTCTGAAATAAATGAAACGCTTTTTATATAATCAACGAAAAAAGACCGACTATTCGGTCTTAAAAATTCTCCTTTTCACTGCTCGGCATTAAAGATAAATGTTTCTTTTAATGGTCTGCCTTCACTTCCTTTTTGTGTCCAGATTATTTCAATCTCCAACTCAGTCGCGTTTTCATCTAAAAGGAAATTGGCTTGTTCATAAGACAGCCCATGATTTAATTGTTCTGCCCAAGAGAATGATTGGTCATAACGATCTTGGCTACAATCCTTTTCATCAGGACATCCAAAAAGTGCATATTTCGTTTTAGAATTAGGCTCATTTCTATACATATTCACTTCCATGGTTAATACATCCGTACCGATTTTATCAATCTTTAAAGAATAAGTGTGAAATTTTCCTTTTACGGGTTTAGCCAAGTTCTCACCTTGTTTGGCTTCTCCCACTTGAACTGACCATTGCTTTGATGTTTGTTTGATCGGTAATTTATCGAAGGTTAAAGCAGTAGCCTCTAAAGTTGTTAATGGCATACATAAAAGAGATAGTAGATATACTAGAAATATTTTTTTCAATGCGCAGTTTCCTCCTTATTTGAATTACTAATATTGTTCTTAGATTAGAATAAATTATTCAATTTAAAATTGATGTATACTGTAAAGAGCTTTTAAAACAACGGGGCGTATCTGGAAGAACCAGATAGGCTCCTTCACTATTTTGTAGAATACTTCAACTAACGAGGGCAATCCTTGAATAAGCAGGGATTCTATAAAATAAAGTTATGAACTTGTATAACTTATCAATATTTTACTTTATGAGTCATATTGGATACGTTGAAGAAAAGAGAGGAGATATGCAATGAGAATTTTTGATGCACATTTTCATATTATTGATTTTAATTTTCCGATTATTGAGAACCAAGGATATTTGCCACCCAACTTTGTTGCAGAAGATTATCAGAATGAAACTGCTGATTTAAATGTTTTAGGTGGAGCAATTGTATCTGGTTCTTTCCAAGGATTTGACCAAGAATATTTATTAAACGCACTTAAACAATTGGGTTCAACATTTTGTGGTGTAACGCAATTACCTTTTACTGTGACGGATGAAGAAATTATAAACTTAAATGAAAAAGGGGTAAAAGCATTGCGTTTTAATATAAAACGAGGTGGTTCAGAAGATTTATCAAAGCTCGATTACTTCGCAAGAAGAGTTTATGATTTAGTTGGATGGCATAGCGAACTTTATATTGATGCCAAAGAGTTACCTGAAATTGCATCAACTATTGAAAAGTTACCTGCTATTTCAATTGATCATTTAGGATTGTCAGAAGAAGGATTACCGCATTTATTAAAATTAGTTGATAAAGGCATACGCGTAAAAGCAACGGGATTTGGACGCGTAGAACTGAATGTTGAAAATGCTTTAAAATCTATATATGAGACAAATCCTGATGCACTTATGTTTGGAACAGATTTACCATCTACAAGAGCGAAAAGACCTTTTGAGTATGCAGATATTGAGTTGATTCAACAGCTTTTTAATGAACAAGCTGCTGAAAAAATCCTGTACACGAATGCTTTAAAATGGTATTTCAAGTAATTGACAACAGAACGGAACATTCTACTAAGCGGATGTCTGCTCAATTACTATAAAGGATTATCGGGGGAAAATCATGAAAAATTATCAGATGAGTAGATTTTGCTGGCTTGAAATCAATCTGGACAATCTTAGAGACAACTTCATGCATTTTCGGCAAATGGTCGGTCATGATGTAAAAATCATGCCCGCCATCAAGGTGAATGCATACGGCCATGGTATTGTGGCATGCGGTAAAATACTGGAAGAATGCGGAGCGGATTACCTTGGGGTGGGTAGCATTGATGAAGGAATCCTTCTGAGAGAAAACGGTGTGAAGATGCCGATTCTGATTTTTGCCAGCAACCTGATTCAGGAGACTGCGAATCTTTATGCGGAATATCATCTGATTCCTACCATTCTTTCCGTGGAAGCTGCGAAAGCATTCTCCAATGCGGTTTCGGAGCCGTCTGATATCTTCATAAAGATCGATACTGGACGAGGTCGCCTGGGCGTGAACGCAGAGGTATTTGCGGACTTATACCGAGAGATTTCCAAACTGCCTAATCTGCATGTTGAAGGAGTATACAGCCACATGGCTGCAGTAAACTGGCCGGATGTGGGTGCGGATTATGCAATGTGGCAGTTTTCCAGATTCAAATCTGCGCTGGATTCGCTGGGAGAAGATGCTGAAAAGATACCGTTTAGTCAGCTGGCCAATACACCGGGAAGCATTGCGCTTCCGGAAATCCGCATGAGTGGTGTATGCCCCGGCCGTGCAATGTGGGGATATTCTCCGTTATCCAGAAGAGAGGCACATCCGGATCTGAAAGCGCCTCTTGTAAGCTGGAAGAGCCGTCTGGTTCATATAAACGAAGTCTTAGGCGGAAAATTTGGAGAGAAATACGCTGCAGTCAAAATGGAAACGCCGAAGAGAATAGGAATCATGGCAGGCGGAATGGGTGACGGAATCAGCTCGAAGCTGGCAGGTGGCTATGTTTTGCTGCATGGCAGAAAATGCCCGGTGGCGAGCACGATCTCCTTGGAGCACACGATTCTGGATCTCACAGATTTCCCAGACGCCCAAGTTGGTGACGAGATTGTTATTCTGGGGCTTCAGGGAGAGGAAGAGATTACGCTTGACCAGCGTATCAAAGAATGGGAATGCACGATTCCGCGGATCTGGACCGAGATCTCTCCTCATTTGGACCGTTTGTATTACCGGGACGGAAAGCTCTGGGCCGTTGCTAAAGACGAACGTTTTATACGTGTCGAGCAGTAAGGGATGAATTGACCCCTATCGCCGCCAGGTTGCTGGTAATCGGAATGACCAGCGTTTTGAGTGTGCTTGAGTAAATGGATAACTGTAGAATGTTCTAATTGTAAAGGTAAGTTTGAAAAAAAGTGGAGGAAAGCAATTTCTTTTCCTCCACTTTCTATGTTTTATGGACTTATCGGATAGCTCCTTTGACGATTAGATAGCTTTTACACGCAAGCCATTGTTCTGAAAAACCTCGACCATTGCTTTTTTCGCTTCTTCTTCATCAGGTCCGTGAATTTCAAGTGTAAAATCATAATTAGTCATCAAGGTAATACTCAATCCAAGTATACTCTTCACATCTATATGTTTGTTGTTTGCACTTAAAACTATGCTAGATTTAAATTCGGATGCTTTTTTTGTTATTTCTACTATTGTTTCAGCGTCTACTCTACTCATTTCTTAACAACTCCATAATATGATTTGAATTACTACGATGAACTCCTTCTAATTAAATTATAGCATATAAAAAATGGTCAAAATAGACTTTTTGTTCGCCTTTACTACTGCTAAAATCAATAGAACATGAATGGTTAGGAGGAATGTTGAATGAGTTCTTTGGTTCTTGGTTTTCAGGAAATGGATAATACACAGCTTTTGCTCGTTGGCGGTAAAGGGTTAAATTTAGGGAAATTATCAAAAATTGAGGGAATACAAATTCCAGAAGGATTTTGTGTTACAACATTGGGATTTCAAAAAGCCATTGAACAAAACGAAACGTATCATTCTTTGTTGGATCGACTAATAATGCTAAAAGTAGAGGATCGAGATCAAATAAGTGAAATCTGCAGGAAGATTCGACAATTCATTATGGAAGTAGAAATTCCTTCCGATGTTGTGACAGCAGTTACTCACTATCTCTCCCAGCTTGGTGATCAACATGCTTATGCAGTTCGTTCCAGTGCAACTGCTGAAGATTTACCACATGCCTCTTTTGCTGGTCAACAAGACACCTATTTAAATATCATCGGAAAAGAAGCGATTCTACAGCATATTAGCAAATGTTGGGCTTCCCTATTTACGGATCGAGCGGTAATCTACCGTATGCAAAATGGTTTTAACCACAGCGAAGTGTATTTATCCGTTATCATTCAACGGATGGTGTTCCCGCAGGCTTCAGGGATTTTATTTACCGCTGATCCGATTACTTCCAATCGAAAGTTGCTATCTATTGATGCTAGCTTTGGACTGGGAGAGGCCCTTGTTTCTGGCTTGGTATCTGCCGATTGCTATAAGGTGCAGGAAGATAGGATCGTCGACAAGATGATAGCAACCAAAAAGTTGGCAATCTACGGACGAAAAGAAGGCGGAACAGAGATACAAGAGATCGATCGTGACCAGCAAAAGACTCAAACACTTACTGACCAACAAATTTTACAATTAGCACGCATAGGAAGACAGATTGAGGCTTATTTTGGCTGCCCACAAGATATCGAATGGTGCTTGGTTAATGATACTTTTTATATTGTCCAGAGTCGTCCGATTACGACCTTATACCCCATCCCTGAAGCTGAGGCCCAAGAAAATCACGTCTATATATCTGTTGGCCATCAACAAATGATGACAGACCCCATCAAACCACTGGGATTGTCTTTTTTCCTGTTAACGACTTTTGCACCTATGCGTAAAGCTGGTGGAAGGTTGTTTGTTGATGTAACAAATCAATTGTCTTCACCTGAAAATAGAGAAATTTTATTAAATACCTTGGGTGGGTCCGATCCGCTCATAAAAGATGCTCTTATGACCATAATAGAGCGAAAAAATTTTATAAAATCGTTGCCAGATGATAAAAAAGTGCAAAATCCCAGTAAAAACAATAAAGGTATGTCATTTGCGGGTTTTCAATCCCAAATTGAAAATGATCTGGGGATTGTTGCTGATTTAATTAAGAACAGTCAATCATCGATTGAAGAATTAAAACAAAACATCCAAACGAAATCAGGACCGGATTTATTTGATTTTATCTTAGAAGATATCCAGCAATTGAAGAAGAGTTTATTTGACCCACAGAGTATGGGGGTGATTTTGGCAGCACAGAATGCTTCAATATGGATCAATGAAAAAATGAAGGAGTGGTTGGGTGAAAAAAATGTAGCAGATACACTTGCCCAATCTGTACCAAACAATATTACTTCGGAAATGGGTCTGGCTTTATTGGATGTCGCAGATGTGATTCGTCCTTATCCAGAAATCATTGATTATTTACAACAAGTAGCGGATGATACCTTTTTGGATGGCCTTGTTAAGTTTGAGGGTGGACGGGAAGCCCAAGACACGATAATAGCGTATCTTAACAAATACGGAATGCGATGTAGCGGAGAAATCGATATTACAAAAACTCGTTGGAGCGAAAAACCAGCTATACTTGTCCCTATCATTCTTAATAATATTAAAAACTTTGAGCCTAAAGCTAGTAAACAAAAGTTTGAGCAAGGACTGCGTGTTGCTTTGAAAAAAGAACAAGAGTTATTAGATCGATTGAAGCAATTACCAGATGGTGAACAAAAAGCTGAAGAAACAAAACGAATGATCGGCCAAATCCGGAATTTCAGCGGGTATAGGGAATATCCCAAATATAGCATGGTTAATCGTTATTTCATTTATAAGCAGACTTTATTAAAAGAAGCTGAACAACTCGTACGAGAGGGAGTTATTTATGAAAAAGAAGATATATACTATCTTTCATTTGAAGAACTTCGCGAAGTCGTACGCACTAATAAACTGGATTATCAGATCATTAGCAAGCGAAAAGACGAGTACAAATTATATGAAAAACTAACTCCCCCACGTGTGATCACGTCTGATGGTGAAACACTCTCAGGTGAGTACAAAAGAGAAAATCTCCCAGCTGAGGCTATTGTGGGTCTACCTGTTTCTTCCGGAGTTATTGAGGGAAGAGCACGAGTCATCTTAAACATGAAAAATGCTGATCTAAAAGATGGGGATATATTAGTCACTTCTTTTACCGACCCTAGCTGGACACCATTGTTTGTATCGATCAAAGGTCTTGTCACCGAAGTAGGTGGATTGATGACCCATGGAGCGGTTATCGCATGTGAATATGGCCTCCCAGCAGTTGTAGGGGCGGAGAATGCCACCAAACTGATAAAAAATGGGCAACGAATACGCGTGAATGGAACAGAAGGATATATCGAAATATTGTAATTGCTAAATATACCAGAGTTAATAGTAGTACCGCTCCAGTTGTTACTAGTGTGAGTTTCTTAATGACTTAACATTTTACGGTAAGTGTTTAGTTTTTTATCAAGTTCAGTGCTTATTTTAACAGTATCAGTATGGGCTAAACCTTTTTTAGTGCCTATATCAATCATGGATTTCCTAAGTTCATCTATTTGTTTTTCCAATTCAGCTAAACTATTAATAGTATTCACAGTCTTTACTCCTTAATAGAAACTGTTAATAAAATACCATTTCTAGGGTGTAAATGGAAGATGGTTTTTGTGAACAATATGACCAAAACTAATAAGCTTGGCATTTTGCCAGTTACCAGCTTGGAAATCCAAAGTTTATAGCCGCCTTTAGAATCCCTCTAGGAAGTTAAAAAGAACTTCTTAGAGGCTTATTTTCCATATCCAAAACGTTCCAAAATTTGACACAATTACCCTGATCAAACAGGTGAGGAACGTGGTATATTATAGATATAAGGAAGAAACAAACAAAACATTAACCCAATTGACATTGGAGGCGGCTCAACCATCCTAGTTAGTTCCGTTAACTAGGCAGTATTCGGAATTATTGATGGAAAAAGGAAAGTTGGTGAATCCACCAGAAACTTTCTGATTTACCAAGTAATAACCTGAAATGATAGGAGACCACAGAAAAGATCCACAAACTTCAAAAAGTAATTGAGGAATCATCAAACAGTAGGATACTTAGTAAGATAGGGAACCGAAATTAACGAAGGCGAGTTCAAAAAGAAGGAAATTGATTAGAGCTTCAACCGAAAGGAGGAAGAACTAAAATCAAAACCCGGATTAATGAACAAAAGCAATTGTTAAGAAAAGTAACCTATTGAACAAGTAAAATACATGCAAGATGACAATTCAAATTACTTAGGAGTAAATGGAAATGAGTAAGTGAATACTCAAGTTAAGTTTCAGGACCGATTTAATTGAATATGAGCTTTAAAAGCTTTTGGATGTACCCAATCTTTACAAGATTGAAAATGAAATAGCCGCGGAGCTAATGAAAACATCCTTAAAAAACACTTCCATTAGCAGTTTCTCTTGAGAGACTGTAATTTGAAAATGATATTAGAAGTGTTTACAAACCCATCCGGGGTTGAAAATGTGAACTTAAAGGTGAGCATTTTTGATTAGGATGCGGAATGGTTGGGTCACCTGCAATGTCAAGAAAAAGAGTTCGATTAAGAAATCGAACTCTTTTTTGATGATTCCTGAAATCCTCGTCATTGAAGCAAACTTGGAAATAAATCCACCGAATGATTCCCGAACCCATACAAATGAAGCAAAACAGGAATCAAAACCCCAAAGTCCGGCAAACGTTCATCAAAGCCTGAAACAAGCCTCCGTAAGTAGTGAAGTTTTGATTTTTGTTCTATTTCCATTACCTGCTGCTTAGGATTTAATGATACAAACAAAGTCAAAACCTAAGGAGGACGTATATGGAAATTGATGGCGTCTTTTCTGGTGGAGGTATGAAGGCCATTGCGTTTGTCGGTGCTCTCGAAGTGATGGAACGAGAGGGTTTCGTCTTTAAAAAAGTTGCCGGAACAAGTGCTGGTGCAATCATTAGCGCTTTGTTAATAGCTGGATATAAAGCAGATGAAATTAACCAAATTTTAACAGAGGTAAATTTTAAAAAGTTTTTAGACCGGCCTAACTCCAGACTTCCGATACCATTTCTAAAATGGGCGAGTTTTTATTGGGGGATGGGGATGTATAAGGGCGATGCACTTCAAAAGTGGATGGAGAAGTTATTAAAGGAAAAAGGGATTGAAACTTTTGCCGATATTGAAGATGGTTCGCTCAAAATCATTGCATCGGATCTTACAAGAGGAAGAATTATGATTTTACCAGATGATTTACAGCTCTATGGAATAAACAAAAATTCATTTTCAATTGCTAAAGCAGTAAGAATGAGCACGAGTATCCCATATTTTTTTAAACCGATAAAGGTGTACAACAGCCTAGGAATTAAATCCGTTGTTGTGGATGGTGCCGTCTTAAGCAATTTTCCAATTTGGCTTTTTGAAGGAACGTTGGAAAGACCAGTTGTTGGGTTTCGCTTAAGTCCAAGACTGGAAAACATTCCACCGAACATTATCAATAATGCCATCGATATGTTCCCGGCATTAATTGAAACAATGCTCCATGCCCATGATTCAAGATATATTTCAAAAAATGTTGCTGACCAAATCGTTTTTATTCCGGTCGAATCAGTAAAGACGACTGATTTTCATCTTTCAGAAAAAATTAAAAAAGAACTTGTCGCAAAAGGTAAACAAAGGGCTGAAGAATTCATTAAGAAATTGAAAAGGTAAATCAAAAAAAAGAATCAAGCATCAAAAATGTGCTCGATTCTTTTTCTTGCCTTTATTGCCTTCAATCACTGTAAAATTGTGATCCTTTCTTCTTGCGGTATGCAAAGTGCGCATCGGTTTCTTACTATTTGGGTGTTTTTGTGATGATCCTCTTACTTTACTTGTTAAATGATTCGATGTTTCGCTGTACAAGCGTTTTTTAGATTGTTGGGCCGCTTTTCGATACTTTGCATTTGCTTGACTATTTCCACCTATACGTTTTTTCATTACATATTTATAAACGGCAAAAATAATCCCAACAACAACTGCAGCAATAAATATTTCCTTAAATAAGCCCAAAGGATTTGCAATTAACCGATACAATAATCCAATTCCCGCCAAACCAATAATGACAAGTACAATCGGATGAATGGTAGATCGCTTAAACAAGAGGTTCACCTCCCTATAGTTTATTAATCAAAAATTCAGCAACTTTAGATTGTGCTATTGTTTTATCATATTCAAGCATTCTCTTAAAAGATGCTATTGAAACCTCAACTCGGGTTTTTGTCAGTTCTTCAGATAATTCTTTCTCTATATATATTCTACAAGAAAAAACCTGAAACCTCTATATTAATGCTATAAATAGTATGTCCATTTTGGGAATTATTAACACGCACAAAACTTTCGACATGACTTAATAATAATTCGGACATAATGAATAATGGAGGTGCAGGTAAACATGACAGATAATAAAGACAAAAATGCAGAAAAAAATAATCCGAATTATGAACAGAACAAGAAGGACGAACCATTATCACATATGGCAAAAGTCATGATTATTGGATTTTTTGGAGGAGTGTTCTGGAGTGTAATTGGTTATATCGCCCATTTCTTTAATTTTACAGAACTTGGTCCCTCCCTCATTTTACAACCATGGGCGGTAGGTAATTGGAAAAATGAAACCATTGGAGAGTGGATTGGAATTATCATAATTGGTCTACTTTCAATTGGTGTTGCTCTTATTTATAATGTGTTTTTGAAAAATATCCAAAAGATTTGGCCAGGGATTTTATTCGGGATTGCTCTTTGGGCTATCGTCTTTTATATATTAAACCCGATTTTCCCGAATTTAGAATCGGTGAGGGAATTTAGCAAAAATACGATAATTACAACGATTTGTTTATATATTCTGTATGGTGTATTTGTCGGTTATTCGATTTCCTATGATGCCGAACAAACGAAACAGGCATAATCTTCTATTCAAATGAGGAGTGGCTATGGTAAAATAGATTGGCTGTAAAAAAATCGTAACTTTTATTATTTTTGGTAAAGGGGTTTTATCATGTCTAAGTTACTC
>JAEWMK010000103.1 GCA_023457235.1 Bacillota bacterium | reverse complement strand
GGTTTAAATCCAACAGAGTTCGCCGTTTTAGAGTTGATTTATAGTAAAGGGGAACAACCAATCCAAAAAATTGGTGAAAAAGTTTTGATTGCAAGCAGTAGTATCACTTATGTGGTTGATAAGCTAGAAAAGAAAAAATTCCTAACTAGAAAACCTTGTCCGAAAGATCGCCGAGTCACATATGCGACGATAACTGAAGAAGGAACTAAATTTATGGATGAAGTTTTTCCTAATCACAGGACAGCCATTCATGAAATATGTAGCGGGTTGACTTTAAATGAGAAAGAAGTTTTGATCCAACTGTTAAAAAAATTGGGGTATCAAGCTCAAAGTTAATAATTTTTTTAGTAAGATATCTCGAATTAATAATATATGAATTTGTTTTAAATTTAATTTTAAGTAGAATGGAGAGAATACTATGTTAAAAAAAATCGATAGCAATAAAATGGGCTCAAGTAATCTTGGTTGGTTAAGAAGTAAATTTCATTTTTCATTCGCAGAATATTATAATCCAGACAATATTCAGTTCGGTGTTTTACGCGTAATCAACGATGATTTAATAAATCCACAAACGGGATTCGGAACTCATCCGCATCGTGATATGGAAATCATATCCTATGCAGTAGATGGAGAATTGACCCATGGTGATAGTATGGGAAATAAAAATACAATCACTCGTGGTCATGTCCAGTATATGAGTGCAGGTACTGGTGTCCTCCATAGTGAGTACAACTTAGGGGTAGATACATTAAGGTTATTACAAATTTGGATTTTACCTGATCAATATGGGTATACACCTAACTACGGTGATTACAGATTCAATTGGGATGACAGAAAGAATAAATGGCTGCACATGGTTTCTGGAGTAGGCGGGGATGCGCCAATTCAAATTCATCAAGATGCCAACATTTATTCTTTAGAATTAGAACAAGGAAATGAAATTAGCTTCTCTGTGCAACAAGGAAGACAGGCATATTTGGTACAAATTGAAGGGACATCAACTATTAATGGTATTGAGCTAAATGATAGAGATGGAATGGAAATTGTTGAAGAGGATATTACTATTCAATCCGAAAGTACATCCCATATTTTAATTATCGAAATGAAAAAATCCGCAGAATAAATGAATGTGAATGTACATTAAAAGAAATAATAGATGGTGTATTATAACGACAAGAAGGAGAATGCAACGATGGCAAATGTGAATTTAGCTGTAATTTATTACAGTATGAGTGGAACGAACTACCAATTAGCAAAGTGGGCAGAGGAGGGGGCTAAAGAAGCTGGTGCCGAAGTAAAGGTATTAAAAGTAGCTGAGCTTGCACCACAGTCGGTTATTGAAGGGAATCCAGCATGGAAAGCCCACGTCGAGGCTACCAAAGATGTACCAGAGGTTCAATTATCGGACTTAGAATGGGCAGATGCCATTATTTTCAGTGTGCCAACTCGCTTTGGTAACATGCCATCACAAATGAAACAATTCCTGGACACAACGGGTGGCCTCTGGTTTAATGGAAAGCTAGTCAATAAGGTTGTAAGTGCGATGTCTTCAGCTCAAAATCCTCATGGTGGTCAAGAAGCAACAATCCTTTCTCTCTATACAACGATGTATCATTGGGGAGCGATTGTAGCTGCACCAGGTTTTACAGATCAGTCCATCTTTGCAGCTGGCGGAAACCCATATGGAACAAGTGTCTCAGTGGACCAAAATGGAAAAATGGTGGAAGATGTTCAAGCAGCAGTTAAACACCAAGCAAAACGCACTGTTACTGTAGCGGAATGGGTGAAAAAAGCGAATCAATAATAAAATAAAATAAAATAGCAAAAAATCGATAAAGCTCTTATACACACCCATGGATGTGAATAAGAGCTCTATTTTCGTTCGAAATTGGCTATACCTCTGTTTCTGCATGTTGTAAATCTGATTTTTCAACCTGTATCGTCGTATGTTTAATTTTAAATATGTTTTCAATTTTTGTAATGGCTTCTTGTAGAATAACCTGACTATCTTGATTATCTTCAATTAGGATATGACAGCTTAAAGAGTCTAAACCCGATGTAATCGTCCATATATGCAGGTCGTGAATATTAATAACCCCTGGAATTTCCTCTAATGCCTTATAAACCTCTTGTTGGTCAATGGTTATAGGAGTTCCTTCCATTAGTATATGCACGGTGTGTTTGATAATTCCCCAAGCACTTTTTAGTATCAGGAGTGCAACAATAACACTGATAATAGGGTCCGCTACATACCAGCCAAAGAAATACATTACAATTCCTGCTAGTATCGCTCCAACTGAACCTAATGCATCACCCAACACATGTAAATATGCACTTCGTAAATTTACATTATCTTTCACATCTCCCTTTCTCATTAATGCCCAAGCACTTAATAGGTTTGCAAAAAGACCTATTAATGCAATTAGCATCATGGATCCACTTGCTACAGTTGGTGGATCAAAAAATCTTTCGTATGCCTCATAAACGATAAATCCAGCTATTAAAAAGAGGGATACCCCATTAAAAAGAGCAGCTAAAATTTCAAATCTGTAAAAGCCAAAGGTCTTATTTGGTGAGGCAGGTCTTGCTGCAAACCACATGGCAATTAAGCTAAGTGCTAATGAACTGGCATCGCTTAACATATGGCCTGAATCTGAAAGCAAGGCTAAACTATTTGTGATTAATCCACCGAAGAACTCCAGAAGCATAATGCCGGTTGTAATGGTTAATGCAATGGTTAAACCTTTTTTATTTCCTTCCCTAGTTGGGCCATGATGGTGGTGGTGCCCGTGATGGTCATGGCTGTGACCATGCCCATGACTGTGCTCATGTCCATGGTGATGGTCACAGCCATGACCATGACTGTGCTCATGTCCATGGTGATGATGGTGACTCATTTTAATTCCTCCTAATTATGGGTTGAATGGTTAATCATGATTTTTAATATCTCAATAACATGTTCGTCATCACATGTGTAATAAATTGATTTTCCGTCTCGTCTTGATTTAACCAATCTAAGATTTTTTAGAAATGATAATTGGTGGGATATGGCTGATTGAGACATATTAAGAACTTCAGCAATATGACCTACAGAACACTCTTCTTGAGATAAAAAATACAACAACTTAATTCTTGTTGGGTCTCCCAGCGCTTTAAAGTTTCTAGAAACAACGTCAATTATATCTTCATCTAAAAATAGGTGTTCGTCTTTATTCATGAATTAGGCTCCTTTTGTGCAGGTATAAACATATGAGCATTTATTCATATGTTAAATATAAGATACAATAAATAGCATATTTTGTAAATAGGTAATATTATTTATATATTGATTTTTTCTGTGAATTGAATCATTATCTTTTAGGATAAGTAAATTTCAAACCACTACCTTTTTTAAGGAGAATCTAATGAACAAACTATCTATCCGGTTAGGATTGTTATTTTTTATTTTTATATTGTTAATTGAGACGATGCTATTTTTCTTTTTATACCAAGGGATTATAAGTGAAAGAACTCAAAGTGAAACAGGAAATCTGCTTGCTAGAGGAACAACGCATC
>JAEWMK010000102.1 GCA_023457235.1 Bacillota bacterium | reverse complement strand
AACTAGGCCGCTTTTAGATGGCGATAAGAAGAAAAATGTCCTATCGATATTTACAGAACGATTACCTTTTTATCGTGAAGCAGATTTCAAGGTAGATACAACGAATAAAATCCCGGAAGAAATCGTGTTAGAAATTGAGCAATTGATTAAATAAGATTATTTTGGAGATACTAACCATTAAAATAGGGATGGTGATTAGGATGTCTTCAAATGATTATGTAAAATTTGTAACTGAACAATTCGTGAAATTTGTTGACACATCTAAGGAAGAAAGAATAGACAAAAAAAGAAAAAGGAAATCTGAACAAGATCCGGTACTTACAAGGATGTTTGGCATTCTTCCTTTGGCACTAATGTTAATTGTTAATAATAAGCGAAAAGAAAATAAATTTCCACGAAAATAGCCCGAATTTGTTAACTTGGGCTTTTTTTCTTTTTACACATTGTTACTATTATGATAGAGTTTTGGTAATGAGAATTAAGGGGTGACAACATGCAGAAGGATTCTAAAAAAATAGTTGATACATTAAAACGCCCACTACGAGATTTAAGAATTTCAGTTATAGATCAATGCAATTTCAGATGTGCATACTGCATGCCAAAGGAATTATTTGGAGATGATTATCCTTTTCTTCCACTGAGTGAACTTCTGTCATTTGATGAAATCGAACGGATATCAAAGCATTTTGCTTCACTTGGGGTGGAGAAAATAAGATTAACCGGTGGAGAACCGCTAGTTAGAAAAGATCTCCATCTTTTAGTAGAGCGCCTAAATAAAATTGACGGAATACAAGATATCGCTCTGACAACGAACGGAGTGTATTTGCCAAAGTATGCGCTAAGCTTAAAAGAAGCGGGTTTAAGTCGAGTAAACGTAAGTCTCGATGCGCTTGACGATGAGCTTTTTGGTCAAATAAACGGTAGAAATGTAAAGGTCAATGCAGTATTAAAAGGAATAGATGCAGCTGTTGAAGCTGGATTACTTGTTAAGGTTAATATGGTTGTCAAAAAAGGCATGAATGACGATCAAATTTTACCCATGGCTAAATATTTTAAAGAAAAAAATATTAATTTAAGATTTATAGAATTTATGGATGTCGGCAATTCGAATGGATGGGACTTATCACAGGTTGTTTCTAAAAAGGAAATTGTCAAGATGATTTCAAAGGAAATCCCGGTGGAACCATTGGACCCTAATTATTATGGTGAAGTTGCCAGTCGTTATCGATATGTAGATTCTACTGCAGAATTTGGAGTAATTTCTTCGGTAACAGATTCATTTTGTTCTTCATGTACGCGGGTACGACTATCGGCAGACGGAAAAATATACACATGTCTTTTTGCTGAAAAAGGGTTTGATTTAAGAGCATTGATTAGACAAGAGATTAGTGATGAAAGTCTTCTTCAATCCTTGATCGATATATGGGAGAACCGAAAAGATCGATACTCAGATGAAAGGTTAGAAAATACTAGAAAAGGAAAGAAACGTAAAAATAAAATAGAGATGTCATATATCGGTGGATAAAATTAATATTCTAACAAAAGGTTGGCCTTGAAAGAGGACCAACCTTTTTTTCTTTTTTACTATGAAAATGGTAGTAAAAATAATAACAGATTCTTTCACAAAATGGTCAATAACTTGGGGGTAGCCCCGTGAAATTGGTCACGACTGCAATTTATCGGTCTCTATATACTTTCTGATATAGAGACATTACATATTGCATTATTTGGGAGTGGGGTGTGTATGAAAGGTATAAGCCTACTCAGGGTATTAGTTGGCGGTTTCGCTGCTTTTGAATTACTAAATTTGATGAAATCCGGCAGCAAGGCAGCAATTAGACCTCCAGGGGCAGCTGATGAAGATGAGTTTCTGGCATTATGTACAAGATGTGGTAAGTGTAACTTAGCTTGTCCATATGACAGTATCAAAATGGGCAAGGAGGATTTCGGCCTAGGGATGGGAACACCCTACCTTGATGTCCGTGAAAATCCGTGCATGTTATGTGAAGATTTTCCGTGTGTGACGGCATGTCCAACGGAAGCGCTTTCTGGGATTGAAAAAAGACAGGATGTTGATATGGGTGTAGCTGTAATAAACGAAGAAACATGTATTGCTTATCAAGGAATGCGGTGTGAAGTATGCTATCGTGTCTGTCCATTTATAGACGAAGCGATAAAGATTGATTATCGATTAAGACCAGGCGATAACATCCATGCAATTTTTGCTCCTGTAATTGATCCTGATAAATGTGTTGGATGTGGAATATGTGTAGAGCGTTGTGTCGTAAATGATCCAGTACCTATCAAGGTTGAACCAAGGGCTCCAAAGGGTTTATTTTAACAAAGATTCTAGAAGAGCAAAAAGGGAGGATTTATGTAATGAATCTAACTAGAAGAACTTTACTAAAAGCAACAGCAATAACAGCAGCGCTTGCCGCAGCAGGTTGTTCTTCCAAAAAGTCAAATGCACCAAAAGAAGAATCCGTTGTACAAGCTGAAACTGTAGAGCCTGATGAATGGAAAAGTACAGTCTGCCGTTTCTGCGGAACAGGCTGCGGTGTTTTGGTTGGAACGAAAAATGGTAAAGTAATTGCTGTAAAAGGTGACCCGGATAACCGCTCAAGCCGTGGTCTAAACTGTGTAAAAGGATTTTACATTGGAAAAATTCTTTTTGGTAAAGATCGCTTAACAAAACCGTTAATTCGTGAAGATAATAGTAAAAAAGGTACAATGGATGGCTTCCGTGAAGCTACTTGGGAGGAAGCGTTAACTTTAGTATCTAAGAAATTAAAAGAAAATTGGGAAAAGGATCCAAAGTCAATTGGATTCTGGGGTTCTGGACAACAAACCATCATGGAAGGCTATATCTCCGCCAAGTTTTGGAAAGCGGGGCTATTGAGCAATAATATTGATCCAAATGCCCGCCTTTGTATGGCAAGTGCTGTTACAGGCTTCATGACAACCTTTCAATCTGATGAGCCAATGGGGTCTTACCGTGATTTAGATGAAGCAGATGTGTTTGTAACATGGGGTGCCAATATGGCGGAAATGCATCCAGTACTATACTCTCGCTTAACAGCCCGTAAATTATCTGGTACAAATGTTAAGCATTATGATTTAACAACACGTCAGTCACGTACATCGGAAACGGCTGATAAACTTTTAGTCTTTAGACCACAAACAGACTTAGCAATTGCTAACGCTATTATTAATTATTTAATACAAAATGAAGCATACGATAAGAAATTCGTAGAAGAGCATTGTCAATTTAAAGCTGGTACTGAAAATCTAGGACATGCTTTAAAAGATGACTATGATGTAACAGAACCAGGGGCATCTGCAACAAAAGCATGGTCGATTACATTTGAAGAATTAAAAGAAAAAGTAAGCTACTATACGCTTGAAAAAGCAGAAGAAATCTCTGGAGTTCCAGCTGCCGATATCGAAGCATTAGCTAAGGAATTTGCCGATCCAAACAAAAAGATCATGTCCTTATGGACTATGGGTATGAACCAGCATACACGCGGTACATGGATTAATAACCTTGTTTATGATATCCACTTATTAACAGGAAAAATTAGTGAACCTGGTAATGGACCATTCTCGTTAACAGGTCAGCCAAGCGCATGTGGTACTGCTCGTGAAGTCGGTGTTTTCAGCCATCGTTTACCTGCTGATTTGAACGTTGATGTTCCTGAACACCGTCGTTATACTGAATTAATTTGGAATTTACCAGAAGGCTATTTAGATGCAATCGAAAAACCAGGGTTCCATACTGTAAAAATGTTTCGTGAACTAGGTAAAGGAAATGTAAAGTTCTTATGGAGTATGTCCAATAACTGGGGACAAACAATGCCGAAGTTGAACCGTTTCCGCGGCAATGACGCTGACGGCAAAGGTGTGTTTGATGCATTTATCGTCGTATCAGAAGTATATCCAACTCGCTCAACTGAAATGGCCAACGTTGTTTTCCCGGCAGCTATGTGGGTTGAACGTGAGGGCCAATTTGGTAACGCTGAACGCCGTACAAACGTATGGCCGAAAGTTGCTGAGCCGCCAGGAGAAGCAAGATGGGATGGATGGGCACTTTTACAAGTTGCCAAACGTGTCCTAGAGGGTAAGAAAATTGGCGATAAAGATGCGTTTGACACTCTATTCGGTTTTGTTTGGGATAAAGACAAAAACGATATGATTGAAGATTTACATGAAGTCAATGGCCGCTTATGGGCTGAATATCGTTCCTTCTCAAATCCTGATGAAAGTGATAATCCAAAAGTTAAAGAATTAGGTCACAAGCTTCATATGTCTGCAAAACAACTTGCTCCATATGAGGAGTACTTTAAACAGCATGGTATCTGCTGGCCGGTTCGTAATGTTAATGGAGAGTGGGTTGAAACAAACTGGCGCTATAAAGATGGTAAGCAAGAAGAAGGCTTTGACCAATATGGTGTTGAGCAAAAAGGCAAATATAAAGCCATCGATTTCTATAAATCTGCTGACCACCGTCCATCTGTATTCTTCCGTCCATTCGAAGATGCAGCTGAAATTCCTGACGCAGAATATCCATTATGGTTATGTACAGGACGTGTATTAGAGCATTGGCACAGCGGTTCTATGACTCGCCGTGTACCTGAATTACACCGTGCCGTACCGGAAGCATTTTGTGAAATTCACCCGGAAACTGCAGCAGAATTAGGCGTAAAAGAAGGTGACTGGGTGAAGGTAGTTTCTAGACGCGGTGAATGCAAAGTGAAAGCAACGATGCAAGGTCGTGGAAAACCGCCTAAAAACTTAGTCTTTGTTCCGTTCTTTGCTGAAGAAACATTAATCAATCTTGTAACACTTGATGCATATTGTCCAATTTCTAAGCAGCCGGACTATAAAAAGTGCGCTGTGAAGATTGTGAAAGCATAGGAGGGGTTCTTCATGAGAGCAAAAGAATTAGGTTTTGTGTTAGCATTTTTCCTAGTAGTAATCGTAGCTGTGGCTTGTACACCTTCAGGCACATCTGAGAAAGCAACAGAAAAAACAGACGCTGCTCCGCCGGCCGGTACGGTCGAAGCTGCAACCGTTCCACAGCTCGAATCTGATGGTCGCGAGGACTCAGCAACAATGGTATTGCTTAATGCACCACCTGTTCAGCCTGCAGACCATAAAGACTTTTGGAAAGAAGATTTACGTCAAGACAGCTGTTTAGTTTGTCATGCTACCCCAAGTACTGGTGCACCAATACCACCAGCTGATCATTATTATGATAACCAACAAGGCGGAACAATTTTCCGTGATACATGTATTCAATGCCATGCAACACAAAATGATACAAAATCAGCATTTAACGAGAAATAATTTCTACTAGATAAATTCGACAAATAGGGAGGAACCATTTTTATGATGATTTCAGGTATTCTTATTTTAACAAAAGAAGGTAAAGCTGAAGAAGTTGCAAAAAAAATTGAAAAGACACCTGGGGTGGAAGTTCACCATATCTTAGAGGGTTCGAAGGTAGTTATTACCCTTGAGGCAAAGTCAATAGATCAAAGCTATCAAACAGGTAAACAATTGGAAAAAATACCTGGGATCTTGGGCGTAAACGTTGTGTATTATAACTTCGAAGAAGCTGAAGAAGCATTAGCGGAGGCTAATTAATAATAATGAAGGAAGTATTAAATCGAAGAGAATTCCTTACAGGAAATATAAAATCAGCCCTTGGTCTCTTCGGACAAATAATTATACCAACTATTGACCAGGAAAGGACGTTTATCCGTCCCCCTGGTGCCCAAGATGAGATTATGTTCTTAACTTCGTGTACAAGATGTGGAATTTGTATGGACGTGTGCCCGGTATCAACTATTCAATTATTTAATATTGAAAGTGGAGCAAAACTTGCTGGGACACCATTTCTAAACCCAAATGAAATTGCTTGTACGTTTTGCAATGAATGTAGTAAGCATTGCCCCACTGATGCATTAGAAATTCCTGAAAACGGAATGGTTCCACCTATTGGAATAGCTAAAATTATGAAGAAAAACTGTATTGCCTATCAGGATGTAATGTGTGATTATTGCATTCGGGCTTGTCCAATTTCCGGGGCTTTGACACTTGAAAATGGTAAGCCGAAAGTTGATTCTAAATTTTGTAATGGATGTGGTCAATGTGTTGCGTCTTGCATCCAACATGATACGAAGGGCGTATATGTGAAGGCCCTCTCGAGTTTAAGTTAATCTCCCTTTAAATATATTTCTTTCAGGCTGTTTAAAAATATTTAGACAGCCCTTTTTATTTAATCAAATAGCTTGTTGGGTTAGATAAAACAAGCCGCCATTTACGATCTCAACTTTTATTCTTGGTTTGTATTGTTCCTCTAAGGCTGTTTTCTCAACATGATAGCTTTCCGGCTTTTCTTCAAGTTCCTCATAAAAATGATCTAATAGTTCCAAGTCCTGTTCCCAACGTATTTCTGCTTCTCTTGCCCATGTATGGTCATCACTATTAATCATTTGTGCAATAATGTTTTCAATTCTTTTTGCACCGCTCATTGGTTTGATTAGCGGGGAAAGTGTAAAACAATAATCAGGAATTTTGGGTGTTAGTTGCTTTTTTAATAATTTTTTTTGGATGCGATCGATTACCATGCCGTTTATTAAGTTTAGCCCTAGGGAGATAAACAAATCCTTTTTCCGGTCACACATGTAGGATATCTTCGTATTTACTACCAACCAAGGTTGTAGGGCAACCTTTTGACTGCTGTTAATTTGTTCATACATGCGGATGTTGGCTGCCATTTTTTTTGTAGCTTGAAAAATTTGGTGTAGTCTTGGTGAACCAAAATGGATCGTCTCGCCGCGGACGCCTTCCGGTGTTTTACTATGGTCAGTAATAAATGTTAATCTCATTGGATTAGGGACCCCACCGGTTTTCTCCACATAATGCCAATAAAAAGGACGATTCATCAATAGTTTGTCCATTTCAATAGTTAGTTGCACAACGATATGACCACTGGAACTTTCTATAATCGTACATCCATTGGAAATAAAGAAACGATGTAAAAAATTATGAATATCTTGCTGCTGCACTAGTATATGCCTCACTTTCATGTCCTGAACTATAATTGATAATTGATGCAAGGTTATCCATTTTGATTCTTACTTCTCCTTCACTGTCCGAATGGCAGAGAATATCCTCAATATGGCTTTCAATATTCGTAATTTCAAGTCTTGTAAGAATCTCATCAAGCTCGCCAATTACTTTTTCAAAGAGATTAATTTTTTCATAAAGTAGGTGTAGAATATGTTCTTCAACAGTCCCTTTTGTAGCAAAGTTATAAATAAGTACATCCCGTTCTTGCCCTAAACGATGGATTCTACCGATTCTTTGTTCAATTCTCATTGGATTCCATGGCAGGTCATAGTTAATGATTCTGTTACAAAATTGAAGGTTGATCCCTTCGCCGCCCGCTTCTGTAGCAATTAAAACTTGGACATTATTCTTAAACAAATCTCGCATCCAATCCTTTTTACCTCTTTTAAAACCACCGCGGTATGGAACTGAAGATATCCCGTGCTGTTGTAAGAACCATTGTAAATAAACTTGCGTAGCCCTATATTCTGTGAATATAATAAATTTTTCCGAAGTTCCCTTAATTAGTGCTAGAACATTTTCAGCCTTCGAATTCGTCTGAACAAGACTTGCTTTTTGCATTAAATCACGAATGATTGTGAGCATTTGCATGCTGGTTTGCTCTTTTTGAAGCATATTTTTCAGTGTTAAAAACGCTGCTTCCCGGCTTGAGCATACTTCCTTTTGCAGGGTTATTAATGAAAATTGACTTTTATTTAATGTTTGATCAGATTTTAATGCGCATACGGCATCATAAAGGTCCTTCTCTTCCTTTGATAACACAATTGGAATCGTTTTAATATGACGCTTCGTCCACTCCATTCCCGTATCGCCGCGTCGATTTCTAATCATTACTTTATTAATTAGCTCTTTTAAGTAGTCATTATTTTCAACGGAACGGTCTTTTGCTGAAAAGGATTGAGTGAAATTGGATTGACTGCCTAAATGCCCTGGTTTAAGCAATGATACAAGATTAAAGATTTCCTCCACTTTATTTTGAACAGGTGTTGCCGTTAAGAGAAGACAAAACTTTTTCTTAAGGTTTTGAACAAATTCATAGTTTTTAGTTTTATTGTTTTTTAATTTATGTGCCTCATCGATAATAACCATGTCATAATCCTGACGATAGATAATCTCTCGATGGGGGTCGCGCTTTGCGGTGTCAATGGATGAAATGACAACATCACATTGTTCCCAAACATAGCTTTTCTTCTGAGCAACTGCGGGAATGTAAAACTTTTGGTTTAATTCACTTTCCCACTGGGTAACAAGAGAAGCAGGAACAAGGATGAGGACTTTTTTGACCAATCCTCTAATCATATATTCTTTTAAAATAAGCCCAGCTTCAATCGTTTTTCCAAGTCCAACCTCATCAGCAAGAATGGCTTTTCCGTTCATTTTTTCCAATACAGTTTGGGCTGCCTCAATTTGATGAGGAAGCGGTGTAAGATTTGGTAAAAAGTTAGGTGCAATTAACCCTTCAAATTCAGGGATGATCATATGTTCTTCGATCTCATACGCTAGCTTAAACAAGTCCCAGTTCGCCCAAGGACCATCATGATCTATTTTTCTTAAAAAATCGTCCTGCCATGTTTGATCAAATTCAATGTCGATATGCATAGAATCGATCCTTTCTTTTAGAAAGTACAGATAATTCCGTGTTTGATAATTCAAAAAGTATTTGCCGAACACACCTATTTAATGTAGGATAATAGTAGATTGAACTTTAATGTGTAGTATATCCAAATTTTTGATAAAAATTATATATTTGCGAATGATAACATGGGGAGAGACCACAGCTTTCAAGTTTATACTATCAGTATTTTTTTACCTCTCGTCGATAGTATAAGAAAGAACATCGACTTCCGCCATTATGGGCGGCAAGTCGTGTCTTTCTAAACGACGTTTACATGTGGCGCCGAAGGAGCAAGCAACAAAAAGTTGTGAATCTCTCAGGCAAAAAGACTCTTGTTGGACGCAACTCTGGAGAGAGCTTGTATAAGCCACCCACGGGGAAGTAAACCATTTCGAGGATGGGATTGGTTGAAAACTTTCTGGTAACAGGACAGAGAAATGTACGCTTATTTGTGCATTTCTCTGTCTTTTTTTAGTATTAACTTTTTTATTGTAAAACTCTCATGAACGATTGCTCTCAACCTAGCATGAGAATAGTCGATTGGCGCACCTTCACTTCGCTGTTGCTCCAAAATGCAGGAGCAAAGGCTCGTTCAGGCATACCAACCGACAATTTTATTCACACATTCAAAAAAAAAGTAAGGAGGGGTCTTATGGCTGACCTTAAGCGTACACCATTATTTCCTTTATATGGGGACCATGGTGCAAAAACAATTGATTTTGGAGGATGGGATTTGCCTGTTCAGTTTTCTTCAATTAAAGAGGAGCATGAGGCTGTCCGCACAAAAGCAGGGCTGTTTGACGTTTCCCATATGGGTGAAATTGAAGTGAAGGGCGCTGGTAGTCTGCCTTTTCTACAAAAAGTTATGACAAATGATATCGCCTTGTTACAGGATGGCGATATATTGTACACTGCTATGTGTTATGAAAACGGCGGAACGGTTGACGATCTTTTAGTATATAAAAGAAAAGATAATGATTATTTGTTAGTTGTTAATGCAGCGAATACAGATAAGGATTTTGAGTGGTTAATGAAGTATGTTATTGGTGATGTTGAAGTTACTAATACTTCTTCGGAAGTTGCCCAATTAGCGCTTCAAGGTCCGTTAGCGCAAGAGACGCTTCAAAAGCTAACAACTACAGATTTAAATGAAATAAAAAATTTTAAATTTAAAGAGGATATTGACCTGAACAGGGTTAATGCACTCGTTTCCCGTACAGGCTATACCGGTGAAGATGGATTTGAAATCTATTGCAAGGAATTCGAAGCACAAAAGCTATGGAAAATGATCTTGGAAGCAGGAGCGGAACTTGGAGTTCAACCAATCGGTTTAGGCGCCCGCGATACATTGCGGTTTGAAGCAAGACTTGCGTTGTACGGACAGGAATTAGATGCTGATATTTCACCTTTAGAAGCGGGGATTGGCTTTGCTGTTAAAGTAAATAAAGAGGCTGATTTTATCGGTAAAGAAGCTTTGAAAAAACAAAAAGAGGAAGGCTTGCCTCGTAAAATTGTTGGAATTGAAATGCTTGAGCGCGGCATTCCACGCCATGGCTATAAGGTTTACAGCGGAAGCGAGGAAATCGGCCATATTACATCTGGAACTCAATCTCCAACATTAAATAAATCAATCGGTCTAGCCATTATAAAAAATGAATTTACAAGTATTGGAACAGAAGTAAATGTTGAGGTACGACCTGGTAAATTTGCAAGAGCAAAGGTTGTAGCCACTCCATTCTATAAACGCCAAAAGTAAGGGGGAGCAGAATGAACTATCGTTATTTGCCAATGACGGAGCAAGATAAAAAAGGAATGTTAGAAGCAATCGGGGTCCATTCCATTGATGAATTATTTTCAAATATTCCGGAAGAAGTCCGTTTTAAAGGATCATTAAATTTAAAAGCGCCACTAGCAGAGCACGAATTAATGAAGGAATTTACAAGATTAGCAGGATTAAACAAGGATCTTAAAGCGAATGTTTCGTTTTTAGGAGCAGGCGTTTATGACCACTACATTCCAGTTATCGTTGACCACGTTATTTCTAGGTCTGAGTTTTACACAGCCTATACACCATACCAGCCGGAAATTTCTCAAGGTGAACTGCAAGCCATTTTTGAATTTCAAACGATGATTTGTGAATTAACAGGAATGGATGTAGCTAACTCATCTATGTATGATGGTGGTACTGCACTTGCTGAGGCGGCTGCCTTAAGTGCTGGTCAAACCAACCGTAATAAAGTTTTAATTTCAAAAGCTGTTCATCCTGAATATCGTACAGTTCTAGAAACCTATGCTCGTGGACAGCATCTAGAAGTTATTGAAATTGATATTGAAAATGGAAGAACAGATTTGGCTGATCTAAAAAATAAAATGTCTGAGGATGTTGCTTGTTTTGTTGTTCAATATCCAAATTTCTTCGGTCAGGTTGAGGCTCTAAAAGAGATTGAGGAAATTGTCCATGCAAATAAAGCAATGTTTGTTGTCTCAAGTAATCCGATAGCACTTGGATTATTAACACCTCCCGGGGAGTTTGGGGCAGATATTGTCATTGGTGATGTACAAGTGTTTGGTATTCCTGCCCAGTTTGGAGGTCCGCATTGCGGTTATTTTGCGGTAACGAAAAAGCTAATGAGAAAAGTACCAGGCCGTTTAATCGGGCAGACCGTAGATGAGGACGGAAAACGTGGTTTTGTATTGACTCTTCAAGCGCGGGAGCAGCATATCCGTCGTGAAAAAGCGACTTCAAATATTTGTTCCAATCAGGCATTGAATGCGTTGGCTGCAGCTGTAGCGATGACGGCCTTAGGTAAAAAAGGTTTGAAGGAAATGGCATTACAAAATGTTGCCAAAGCCCAATATGCTAAGAAAAAGTTAGAAGAGGCTGGAATAAAATCGCCTTATACTGGTGCATTCTTTAATGAATTTGTTATCGATTGTGGAAAATCAGTGAAGGAAATTAATGAGAACTTACTTCAAAAAGGAATTATAGGTGGATATGATCTGGGCAATGATTATGCTGAGCTTAGCGGCCATATGCTTGTTGCTGTAACTGAATTAAGAACAAAAGAAGAAATCGATTTGCTCGCTAGGGAAATGGAGGGTTACCATGCTTAAGCAAGATCAGTCATTAATTTTTGAAATTACGAAAGAAGGAAGAGTCGGTTATAGTCTTCCGGAAATAGATGTTCCTGAAATCAATGCGGAGGATCTGTTTGGTGGGGACTATATCCGTAAGAACGAGCCTGCTTTACCAGAAGTGTCTGAATTAGATATTATGCGTCATTATACAGCCTTATCTAGAAGAAATCATGGTGTTGACTCTGGTTTTTATCCACTTGGCTCTTGTACGATGAAATATAATCCTAAAGTAAATGAGGCGATTGTTCGCTTACCTGGCTTTAGCCATATCCATCCGTATCAAAGTGAAAGCTCTGTTCAAGGGGCCTTAGAATTGATGTTTGAGTTACAAAACGATCTTGCAGAGATTACTGGAATGGATCAAGTTACATTACAGCCAGCAGCAGGTGCCCACGGTGAATGGACGGGGCTTATGCTCATTAGAGCCTATCATGAAGCAAACGGTGATTTTGGCCGAACAAAAGTAATTGTACCTGACTCTGCACACGGAACAAATCCAGCTTCTGCATCTGTAGCCGGCTTTGAATCAATTACAGTTAAATCGGATGAAAATGGTCTAGTTGATTTAGAGGATTTAAAGCAGGTTGTAGGATCTGATACTGCGGCTTTAATGCTTACTAATCCAAATACACTGGGCTTATTCGAAAAGCATATTGTTGAGATCGCCAAAATCGTTCATGAAGCGGGCGGTAAAGTTTATTATGATGGTGCTAATC
>JAEWMK010000101.1 GCA_023457235.1 Bacillota bacterium | reverse complement strand
GGGAAGTATTCTGCCAATAATATTAATCATTGCTTGGGAGTTTTTGAGTAAGATCGGTATTTTTCCAAAGCATTTATTACCTGCACCGACGATTATTATTAGTAAGATTATTGAAATGGCACAGGATGGAACGCTTTGGGGCCATTTAGGTATAACGTTATACCGTATTTTCTTCGGATTTGTACTTGGTGTAGGGTTTGCGGTTGTTCTAGGAGCGGTTGTTGGCTATTTGAAAAAAGCAGAGCTTTTACTTGATCCAATATTCCAGGCATTTCGTTCTATTCCATCGTTAGCATGGGTTCCTCTGTTCATTTTGTGGATGGGGATTGGGGAGCCTTCCAAAATTACATTAATTGCAGTTGGTGTATTTTTCCCAGTTTATTTAAATATCGTTTCCGGTATCCAAGGTGTTGACCGCAAAATAATTGAGGTTGGGCGTATTTATAATTTTACAACCTATCAATTAATAAGAAGAATCATTTTACCGGCGTCATTGCCATCTTTCTTGGTTGGTATCCGCAGTGGTTTAGGATTAGGCTGGATGTTTGTCGTGGCAGCGGAATTAATGGGTGCAAGTAAAGGGATTGGGTACCTGTTAGTTTATGGACAAAATACGTATTCACCAGAGTTAATCATCGCTAGTATTGTCCTATTTGCGATAATGGGAAAAGTAACAGATTCCCTTCTTAAAGGACTT
The DNA here is from genome assembly GCA_023457235.1 of Bacillota bacterium. Classification (GTDB taxonomy): domain Bacteria; phylum Bacillota; class Bacilli; order Bacillales; family Bacillaceae_J; genus Schinkia. Next base: position 4,592 of record JAEWMK010000101.1, on the reverse strand, counting down.
GAAGGAAAAGCACTACATTGGCAGGATTCTTTTGTGAAGAATTGAGGGTGAAAAAAGATGTTGGCAATTGAAAATGTAACGAGAACGTTTGAAAATGGAGCGGGCTTTAAAAATATTGATTTGACAGTAAATGAAGGCGAAATTATTGGAATCCTTGGCACAAGTGGTTGTGGAAAGAGCACATTACTGCGCGTATTATCGGGGCTTGACCAAGACTATAAAGGAACGATCAAAATAAATGATGAGGTCATTACCTCGGTTCATGAAAAAATTGGAATGGTGTTTCAGGAAGCAAGGTTAATGCCGTGGTTAACTGTTATCGAAAATGTCGGCTTCGGTCTAAAGGTAAAGAATCATACGGAACAAAGAGAAAAAGCACAACAATTAATCCAATCTGTTGGCTTAACTGGTTTTGAAAATCAGTATCCAAAGGATTTATCAGGCGGAATGGCGCAAAGGGTGGCAATTGCAAGGGCACTTGTATCCGCTCCGGAAATATTACTTTTAGATGAGCCTTTCAGTGCATTAGATGCTTTTACAAAGATGAAGTTGCAAGATTTACTGCTTTCAATATGGAATGAATATAAGTCCACATTTGTGTTAGTGACACATGATATTGATGAGGCATTATATCTTTGCGATCGGATTTTAATTTTACGAGGGCAGCCTGGAATTGTATATGAAGAATTGAAAATTGAGGCTCCAAGACCAAGAGCCCGTGGGGACTTATTGCTTGCACAGCTAAAAGATAAAGTTTTAAGCCTACTGGACTTATCAAAACAAGAGTAAGGGGATTATTAAATTGACTACATCTTTAGTAAAATATCTAAATCCTATTGAGGGAGACTATAATCTTTCTAATTATCAAAAGGTTCGTGACGAATTTTCATGGGACGAAGCTAGGAAGCATTTCTCTTGGTATGAAACGAACAAAGTAAATATGGCATATGAGTGTATTGACCGTCATGTGGCGGATGGATTCGGTGAAAAAACAGCCATTCATTATGTAAATGGAGAAGAAGAAATTAAATATACATTTAAAGAGGTTAAAGAGAAAACGGATCATTTGGCAACAGTTTTAAAAAAGCATGGTATTCACAAAGGTGATATTGTCTTTATCTTTTTGCCTAAACATCCTGATTGCTATATTGCGATGCTTGCTGTTATTAAGCTAGGAGCTATTGCGGGTCCGCTATTTGAAGCGTTCATGGAGGAAGCAATCAAAGATAGAATTTCAGATTGTGAGGGAAGATATCTCATTACAAACTTGGAATTAGGTATTCGTGTTCCGAGGGATGAGCTGCCAACCTTAAAAAAGATTTTTTACACAGAAGATTTAGATCAATGCTTAAATGGAGAGATTTCATTAATTGAAGGGTTGCGCAATATTGAAAAAGATGAAAATATCCTGGAATGGGTTGACTTCGAGCATGGTCTAAACATTCATTATACAAGTGGCTCAACAGGAAAACCGAAGGGGATCATCCATGCACACCGGGCAATGATTCATCAATATTTAACAGGTAAATGGGTGCTTGATTTAAAAGAGGAGGATATCTATTGGTGCACGGCCCATCCAGGTTGGGTAACTGGAACTGTATACGGGATTTTTGCACCTTGGTTAAATAGAGCCACAATTGTCATTAATGGAGGACGCTTTGATGCACACTCTTGGTATAGAGCCATTGAGCGAACAAAAACAACGGTTTGGTATAGTGCACCAACGGCCTTTAGGATGTTAATGGCGGAGGGAAATGATCTTGTGCGTGAGTATGATCTTTCTTCATTGCGCCATTTGTTAAGTGTTGGTGAGCCTTTAAATCCCGAAGTTATTTATTGGGGACAGGAAGTACTAGGCAAACGAATCCATGACACATGGTGGATGACAGAAACTGGAGCCCAGTTAATTGTGAATTTACCATCTGAGGTAATCAAGCCTGGTTCAATGGGAAGGGCGTTTCCTGGAATTGAAATCGCGGTTTTAGATGATGATGGCAACCGCCTGCAGCCTGGTGAAGTTGGACACTTGGCCGTAAAAGCGCCATGGCCAGGAATCATGAAGGAGGTTTGGAGAAATAAAGAGAAGTATGATTCCTATTTTAAATTTGATGGCTGGTATATATCCGGTGATTTAGCAACCATTGATGAGGATGGCTACATCTTTTTCCAAGGCCGCAGTGATGACATGATTAATTCATCTGGTGAAAGAATCGGTCCATTTGAAGTCGAAAGCAAGTTGATTGAGCACCCAGCCGTTGCTGAAGCGGGTGTAATCGGAAAACCGGACCCACTTCGCGGGGAAATTGTAAAAGCATTTATTGTGCTGAGAAAAGGATATGAAGCAAGCGCACATTTAATAGAAGAAATCCGTCTTTTTGTAAGACAAAAACTTGCCGCCCACTCAGCTCCCCGTGAAATTGAAATCTTAGATGAATTACCAAAAACAAAGATAAGCGGAAAAATTTTAAGAAGGGAGCTTAAACGGTTAGAGCTGCAGAGGTTAGGGGAATAGGCTTAGACAAAAGCATAATTTTTTCTTTTGATGAATCTTTGAGTGTCGCTGACTCTCGTTTTCTGAATTTGGATATGAAAATGGGAATCAAAGTGTTTGTTTGATTCCCATTTTGTAGGATTGATCGTAAATTATAGATGATTAATAAATAATTCGAAACAGTCGATTTACAGCTTCCGTTATATTTTCCACCTGAATATTCGCAAATCCAATTACCAAAGAAATGAAATTCTTTTGATGATATTGATTGCTTAACATGAAACGTTTAAATGTATAGACCTCTAACTTTTCCTGCTTTGTGCACTCGTCTATTTCCTCATAAGTCTTGTCTGTTCTAAAGTGAGCAAGGAAATGAAGCCCCGCAGGTATATCCTCAATTATAATTTTTTCTCCAAAACAATTAATCAGTTCACTTATAAGAATTTTTCGTTTTGTTTCATAGGTATGATTCATCCTTTTTAGATGGCGGCTGTATTCTCCATTTTCGATAAAATAATGCAATGTATAAAGGTTTAGGGTATTACTGGATTGCATTAAATCAGCATAATGACTGCGATATTTTCTCAATAATTCAGGCGGTAGTACCATATAACTTATTCGCATGCCAGGCAACATTGTTTTTGAAAAAGTACCCGTATAGATAACACGTTGGCTACGGTCCAAACTTTGTAATGAAGGAATGTTATCTGTCTCATATTTATATTCACTGTCATAATCATCCTCTACAATAAAGCGATTAGCGTCAACAGCAGCCCAATTTAACAGTTCAATCCGTCTTGAAATCGGCATGATTTTCCCAGTTGGAAATTGGTGTGATGGAGTAACAAATACAAAATTTGCTTTGGCTGCTTCGATTTCTTCTATAATTATTCCTTTATCATCTAATTTTACGGGATGAACAGCAAATTCCATACTTTTAAGAAGATGATATAGGCGGGAGTACCCAGGGCACTCCATTGCAACGATTGAATTTTTATCTTGCATCCCCATTAATTGGCGTATTAATGACATAGTACCAGCCCCAATCACAACTTGTTCCGGTTCACAAATAACTCCACGATTTAGGGAGATTAAACGACTGATTGTTTTTCTTACAATATACGGCCCTTGTGGATGGATGATTTCCGAAAGCTCGCTTTTGTGATTCTCGATTGCTTTTTGCTGGCATCTTATCCATTCTTTAAACGGAAAAAGTGAAATATCCGAGGTCATATGGGAAAGTGATAGCCATCCTTCTTTATCAGTAATGCTTTCTTTTAAATCATCCGTCAATAAATATTTGTTTGAATCTCCATGATTGATAAACTGTGTAATTTTTTCAACGAAATATCCTTTTCTTTCGGTGGTATAGATATATCCTTCAGCCAGTAGTTGTTCATAGGCGTTCATAACTGAATTAATGCTGACATTTAAGTGATCTGCCAATGTTCTTTTAGGAGGCAGTTTCTCATCGGGTTTCAGTCGACCTTTCAAAATGCTTTCTTTAATTTCTTCATAAATCTGTTGATAAATATACTTTTTGTTCAAGTTTTTATCTATTTTTAAAAAAATCATCGCTATCCCCCATACTTCTGGTACCATCATTTTTTAATCTTTGGTACTTTTCATTGTACCAAAATGATGTAAAAATATCATTAAATTCAAATAATTAAAACCTAAGAAACGAGGGAGAGAAAGATGAATACTACTTTTTTATCAACAAAAGAATTACAAGAAAAAAGACAAAAATATGTTGCTAGAGGTGTAAGTAATGGGAATTTAAATATTGTACAAAAGGCTTCAGGGGCAACTGTGATCGATATTGACGGAAATGAATGGATCGATTTTGCTGGCGCGATTGGCACCTTGAACGTGGGTCACAGCCACCCGAAAGTAACAGCTGCAGTAAAAGACCAAGTCGAAAGATTTTTACATCCTGGGTTTAACGTAATTATGTACGATAGTTATATCAATCTTGCAGAAAAATTATGTCAAATCACTCCTGGGGATTATGAAAAACAAGCGATTTTCTTTAACTCAGGTGCGGAAGCAGTTGAAAATGCTATAAAAATGTCTCGTCGTTATACTGGACGCCAAGCAG